>JAJRWS010000661.1 GCA_024276705.1 Planctomycetota bacterium
GTAGAGCAATTCCTTGGCCTCGTCCGCCGATTTGGAAACCTTCGCGGTGCTGATCGTTTCGAATGCCTTGGTCACTCCAGGCATGGGGCCCTGATAGTAATCTTTGTTGCCGGTCCAGCGTAGTAGCATCTCTTTGCAACCGCCCCAGCCGGGGATGACGCCGACGCCGACCTCGACCAGCCCCATGTAGGTCTCGGCGTGGGCTTGAATCTGGTCGCAGTGCAGCAGGATTTCGCAGCCGCCTCCCAAGGCCATGCCGGACGGCGCGCCGACGACTGGGAAGGGGGCGTATTTCATCGCCTTGTAGACCGCCTGGCCCTGTGCGGTCATTGCTTCGATCTCGGACCAGGCGGCGATGTTGGCGGCGAACAGGACCAGGCCGATGTTTGCCCCAACAGAGAAATGAGTGCCTTGGTTGTGAATCACCAACGCTTGAAAGTTTTGCTGAGGGATAATTTGTAACGCTTTGCTCAACATGGCCAGCGTGCCTTGGTCGAGGCTGTTCATCTTGGAGTGAAACTCCAGGCAGAGCACTCGATCGCCAAGGTCCCACAGGCTGGCCGAGCCATTGCTGGCGACTGGCTCCGTCGCGGCTCGCTTGATATCAGCCAGGAGGAGTATGCCATCACCACGCAGCAGATCGTGATACGCGCTGTCCGTGCCGAAGTACTGCAGCTTGCCACTTTCGACCTGGTAGAATGTTCTTTCCCCGACTTGCTTCAACAGGCTTGGTACGGGGCGGCCTTCTTTCTCGAGTTGGGCCGCCAGCCAGGCCGGGCCGAGTTTGTCGATCAATTCGAAAGGACCCCATTTCCAGGCGTAGCCCAGTCGCATCGCTTCGTCCACCTGGGCAACGGTGTCGGCGATTTCGGGCACCAGCGACACGGCGTAGCTCAGGGTCTGGGAAAGGAGCTTCCAGGCGAAGCGACCACCCTTGTCAGGATGTTCCACCAGGGTCCGCAGGCCTTGCTTGCCTGCCGCGATGCTTTCCAGGTTCGGTTTGACTGCCGGATGGTACGTGCCTGTCTGGAGGTTGATCGCTTCCTTGACTTTACTCCCATCCTCTTCGCGTTTCAGACGATAGTAGCCCCCCTTCCCTTTTCGCCCAGTGTAGCCGTCGGCGATCATTTTTTCGAGAAGTTCGGATTTCTGATAAATATTTCGGTAAGGATCGTCTGCCGAGATCGAATCGAGCATCGAACCAGCCACGTGGGGAATCAGGTCGAGGCCAACCAGGTCCAACAGTCCGAAGATGCCCGTTTTGGGAAACCCCATGGGGCGGCCCGCTACCGCATCGGCCTCTTCGACCGTGAGTCCTTCTTCTTCGGCCGCCCGCGTGCCGCTGGCCATCCACAGCATGCCGATACGGTTAGCGATAAAGCCTGGTGTGTCGTGGCAATCGACCACTCCCTTGCCGAGGGCGATGTCGGCCAGCGCACGCACCTTCTTGACTGCTTCCGGGCGGGTCTGGGGACCCGTCACCAGTTCCAGCAGTCGCATATAGCGGGGAGGATTGAAAAAGTGGGTAATCAGGAAATCCTGAACGAAGCGGTCGGGCAGCCCATCGATCAGCTTCGCCAGTGGAATGGTCGAAGTGTTCGACGACACGATCGAACCCGGCTTGCGCACCGGATCGATCCGGGCGTACAGGTCTTGTTTGATCTCGATCCGTTCGACCACCACTTCGATAATCCAGTCGCAATCGGCCAGCAGGCCGAGATCGTCTTCGAGGTTACCCGGCGTGATGCGGTTGGCGTTGCCCGGGTGCATCAGCGGCGCGGGAGTGGTCTTGAGCATCTTCTGGATCGCCCCGCGGGCGATCGCGCTACGATCCTTGTACGTGGGGTCTTGGCCCTTGGAGTCCTTATTGTCGGGCGGGACGATGTCGAGCAACACGACAGGGATGTGGGCGTTGGCGATCTGGGCGGCGATGCCCGAGCCCATGACCCCAGCGCCGATTACGGCGACCTTGTTGATATTGGCTGTCATGCTAGATCGCCTCCAGTACCGTGGCGATGCCCTGGCCGCCACCGATGCATTGAGTGGCCAGCGCGTACCTGCCACCTACTCGCTTGAGCAATTGGGCCGCCTTGCCGGTGATGCGAGCTCCCGTGGCTCCTAGAGGGTGCCCCAAAGCAATGGCGCCGCCATCGATGTTCACCGTTGCCATGTCGAGTCCCAGGTCCCGGATTGAGGCGATCGATTGTGTGGCGAAGGCTTCATTGATTTCAACCACACTCAAATCCTTCACGCCGATGCCTGCCCGCGCCAGTGCTTTCTGGGATGCTCCGATCGGCCCCAGTCCCATTGTCTCGGGTTTACAGCCGGAGACGGCGATCGAGCGGATGCGGGCGAGTGCGGTCAGGTCGTTCTGCTGAGCATACGATTCGCTACAGACCAGCGTTGCGGCAGCCCCATCGGTCAAGGGAGCCGAGGTGGCGGCGGTCACGGTTCCTTTTTCATCGAAAGCCGGTTTGAGTTCCGCCATTTTATCGAGCGTGCTGTCCGCGCGTGGGCAGCCATCGGTGTCGACTGCGCGGTCGCCAAGGGTGATGAGGACAATCTCGTCCGCAAGTCGACCTTCGGCCATTGCCTGGAGCGCTTTTTGCTGGCTGTCCAGGGCGAACTCCTCCTGTTCCAGCCGCGAAATTTTGTAGTCGTTGCCAACGTTTTCAGCCGTCTCACCCATCGACATGTAGGCGGCCGGTTGTTGCTGGTAGAGGGCCGGGTTGGGCATCGGGTTGTAGCCGGTCATCGGTACCCGGGTCATCGACTCAACTCCCGCGCACAGGAACACTTCGCCGGCATCCATTCCAATAGCGCCGGCCGCCATGTGAATCGCTTGCATGGAAGATCCGCAAAAGCGGTTGACCGTGACACCCGCGACCGAGATTGGCAGTCCCGTCAAGAAGACCACGAGGCGGGCCATGTTGAAACCTTGCTCCGCTTCGGGAAACGCGCAGCCGAGAATCAAGTCTTCGATTTTTTCGACCTGGACGCCGGTCCTCTCGACCAGGCCCTGAACTACCTGGGCAGCCAGATCGTCGGGGCGGACCTTGGCCAATGCGCCCCTTCTGGCAGGCTGGAAGGGGGACCGGGCATAGCCGGCGATGACGACGTTCTTCATGTTACGGGTATTCTCCATTTTTACGTATGCTTGTGGGGTCATCGCTCGGCGGCTAAGGCCATGGGGGGACACTTGGCTGGCATCGCTTCGAGTGTTTGGTTTTCGATTTCTCTCAATTCGCTCAGCGTCGTCTCCAGGTCTCGACGTTGACCTTCCAATTCGACGATTCGGGTACGGACCTTTACGAGCAACAGTTCGTGCTGGTTCTTCTGGGCGGAGTCCAGGTCGTAAAGATCCAAATATTCCTTGATCTCCGACAACGAAAAACCAAGTCGTTTCCCGCGCAAGATGATCTTGAGTCGACTCCGTTCCCGATGCGTATAGACGCGAGTCGTTCCCACTCGTTGGGGCGCAACGAGGCCTTTGCTCTCGTAAAACCGGATTGCTCGAGTGGTCAAGCCGAATTCCATCGCCAGTTCGCTCACACTGTAAAACGGCTCTTTCGTCATGGTGGATTCGGGTTCCAGGTGCAGTTCTTGATTCGGTTAAAATAGCCGATTGTGACGTTAACGTCAACTGGTTGACCATAACGTTACTGGGCGGGGTCTGGAACCTTTTTTCGCCAGATTACAGGTTCATTCATCGCTCTACGCTTTGCAGGCGAAAAAAGGTGCCGGAAAAAAGGTGCCGTGCCCCCTTCATGCCCGCCCCCTTCATGCCCGTAGTCAATTATCTCGGGATCGGGATCGGGATCGAAATTACATGGGTCTGAGCACGAAAAACTGAATATTTATCGCCTCTCGATGAAGTAGAAGGTCAACAAAGAAAACGGAATTGGACTATATTGTCGCCATGCTCAGTCGCTTAGTACGACTGCGTTAAGTCAGGTCACAAAGGAACCGCGAATAAACGCTAATAGGGTAGAGATAATAAACAAGAATACGCATTGCACTAGGGTGTGGTTAGGTTCGATGGGGGCAGTGGCTCTTCCTCCCAGTATTGCAACCTTATCTCTCCAAGGATTCGCGTCCATTCGCGGTTTTTTCTTTTTTCTTTGTCGGGTTAAC
>JAJRWS010000662.1 GCA_024276705.1 Planctomycetota bacterium
AGCTGATGTAGTAGGTGTTGCCGCCCAACTGTCCGGCCAGATCGACCAACGGATCGCCCTGGGCAAGTACCTGCAGGTTCGAGCCGTCGAGTGACTGATCGTAGGTCAACTCGCCCGTCACCGGGTTGATGCCCTGGTTATCGACCAGCAGCAGATCGTGCGGTGAATTGATCGGAGCGGTTGGCAGTCCTGCGAAGGATACAAACACGGTCTGTAGCAGGCCGCCGGTCACATCGACGTCACCGGCAATCTCGAGGGCCGCGACGCCCGCGGAGTCGGAGCCCCAGCCAAGGAAGCCAGTGCCGGTGCCGGTGGAGGCTGACAGATCGCCCGCGAATGTGGCCACAACGTTGGAGCCGAAGAGCTGGAAGCTGCCGTTCGAATCTCGTCCCACCTCCAGGCTGCCCGCGGACTGGATCGTCGAAGAGGCACTCGCCGAGAAGACCGAACCACTACCCGTATCGGTATTCAGGCCGATACGTATGCCGACATTCGAGGTGGTGGTGAGAGATCCGCCGGACATCGTGTAGGTGCCACCCTGAGTGGGATCGGTAAGGCCCGGGTCGCCCCCCATGTCGATGTAATCCACGGTGATCGATCCGGCGGTCTGCGTGAGTTTACCTCCACCGGTCCGGCCAATAACCAGGGCGCCGGGCTGGTCGTTGCCGCCCTGGTCGACGCCTCCGTTTCTTGCGATCACGGTTCCGCCGTTGAGAATGAATTCGCCATCTCCTCCATTGCCGCCGATCACAAACCGGCCGTTTACATCGAGCGAACCGGCGGTCATGTTATAAGTGCCTTGGGAACCTGCCGCGTTGCCCACGTAGAGCCAGGCTCCTTGGTTGTCGTTCGCAACCCCGACGGTCACCGAACCGCCATTCTGATTATAAGTACCAGTGCCGACGTTGCCGACGAGCATGTCGGCGGTTGTCGTGACGATACTGGAGTCGCTCTGGGTTATGGTTCCGGTGGCGCCAGCCGTGTTGGCAATGCTGATGCCGGTATGGCCGTTGGTGACATTCAACACACTGTTGCCGCTGATGTTGTAGGTGCCGGAACCCGAATTTGCGGGATTGCCAGGAGAAATTTCTCCTGATCCATCGCCAACTTGCATCCAGCCGGAGTTTACGGTACCTCCCGTTTGGTTGATCGTGCCGTCGCCCCCCAGATGACCCAACCGAATTTCACCGGCGATATCGAGTGTACCACTGCTGAGGTTGTAGGTGCCGGTGGATCCTGCCGCGTCGCCAATCCGGAGCCAACTGTTCACCGTGACCGAACCACCGTTCTGGGTGTAGGTTCCCTGGCCACCCTCAAAGCCGACCAGAATATCGGTGCCCGCGGTGACCGTGCCGCCATTCTGGGTGTAGGTGCCGGTTGCTCCCGTTTCGTCTCCGACCGCCAAAAAGCTGCCGGCGTTGACTGCTCCCGCGTCGTGCGTAAAGGTGCCTGTGCCAAAGTCGCCGATCTTCATGTCGTTGGTCGTACTGAGCGACCCACCAGTCATGTTGTACTCGCCGGTGGTACCGGTCTGGTTGCCGACCCCGAGCCATGCACTGATGGCCACATCGCCGCCACTCTGGTTGACCACGCCGTTGCCGCCGTTGAAATCGCCGACGACGAACGCGCCGTCGACATTTACGTCAGACGAATCTTGAATGTTAAACGTTCCTTGGCCCCCATCACGGCCGACAATGACGTTATTCGTGTTCAGCCGGGCCGAGCCGCTCAAATTGTAGGTTCCTTCGGTACCCTGACCACCGCCGTCAAAAGAGCCTAGCCATACGGTTTTGCTGGTCACGACGCTGTTGCCATCCTGGTTCACGGTTCCCCTGGCCCCAAGAAAATCGCCCACATGGATCCGATCGGCCGCATTGACGATGGCCGAGTCATGGATGTTCAGCGTTCCTTCGGAAAATTCGCGGCCCACGACGAGAGAAACATCGCCCTCACCCAGGTTGTCCCAGTTCGCATTGAGGACTGCGTTGTCGTTCAAGGTCATCGTCCCGGTGGAGAAAGCCAGCTCGCCCATCATCACGAAGCTGCTGGCGTTGAGGGTTGCGTCCCCCGAAAGATTGTAGAATCCGGTCCCCTCGGTGATTGCGGCATTTGCATCTTCGGTACCGACCGCGACAAACCCGGTGTTGACGATCGAGGGACCGGACTGATTGTAGGTTCCCGTGGCCCCACCGCGGCCGATGACCATGCCGTTGGTGAAGTCGGCGGTGAACGCGCTGTGGTTGACCGTGCCGTCGACGATCGAGCCGTTGACTTCCAAACCGACAAACATGCCGTCCGATTCCGCGTTGTCCGCAAACAAATCGGCGACCGTGTTCGAATTGATGTTGCTTGCGATCACCGCATTGTCACCGAAACCTGGTACCGCGCCGCCATCCCAGTTGGCTCCCTTGTGCCAATCGTTGTCGACACTGCCGTTCCAGAATTGGGCGAAAACGGGAATCGCTGGCAAGCTGCCCATTGCCGCGATCGCCAGCAGGAGAGTCGTTTTCAACAGGCAATCGTTCATCCGGTGATGCGTCATCCGTAGAGGCTCCGAAGTTTTAAAGTCAATATTACAAGTGTGTCAGGTGAGCCGAACATAACAGCTTTCCCGCTATCGTCCAAGTGATTTGCTACAATTACCGACAGTACCATGGCCAAACAGGCCATGGGTCCGTCATTTTTAATTCCCGTCCGTAAACCACCAGCTTAGCTGGCGAGTACCCATCAGGCTTCGGGCGTTTCGTCGTACTCGTACTCGTACTCGAATGGAACCATAGGGATGCAAACGCAACAAGAGGCCATGGATGCTGATGATGACCGACCTTGCCTCTCACTTGGGTTCGAGTACGAGTACCGCTCTGCTGAGTACGAGTACGATATTCACCCCCAGCCCCATTTAGGGGCTTTATTCAAGCCACCGGCTCTGCCGGTGGTTTCTAACTTTCACAATCAGAGCCTATCCTAAAACTTTTGAGGCTTTCCGCAAAGCCAGTACAATCACGTGGTTTCAGGATAGGTTCTTGATCTCCTCGTTACATTCGGCCCGACTTGCGGCGGCGGGTGACCGCCATGACCAGTGTTCCCAGCCCAACGAGGGCCAGCGTGGTCGGTTCCGGGACCAGGTTCAACACGACATCGTTACCGTCGCCACCCAGGTAGGTGATGCGGTACTGGAGTCCGTCAAGCAAACCGAGCGCGCCGTCCACCAGCAAGTCACCCTCATTCAAAGGCTGCAGCGGGCTGGTCAGGCTGTTGAAGCTCAACAGGCCCGTCACTGCGTTGGCTCCCTGGTTGTCGATCAGCAGCAGATCGCTGGGCGTGGTCTGGGCGATGGTTGTCAGCCCTGTGCCCGGGTCGCCATCGACCAGTTGCAGTAGCAGCTCCGCTCCGGTCACATCGACGTCGCCGCCGATATGAAGCGGGTTAACGCCATTCGCATCGGTACCCCAGATCAACTGGGCAACGTTGGCGCTATTGGCATCCAGATTGCCGCCAAAGTTCAGCGAGGCCGCGCTACCGAGGGACAGGAAGTGGCCGTTGCCGTCGATGCTGACAATCAGGCTGCCATCCACGTTGACCACCGAGGTGCCAACGACGTTGAAGCCGGAGACAAAAGGTGTCCCCGGGTTGGGATTCAGGCCAGTACGAACATCGTTCGTTGCGTTGAGCGTGCCTCCTGCCAGCGTGTAACGCGAAGTCGCCGCCACGTTGTTGTTGCCTGCGTCGCCACCGATGTCGACATATTGCGTGTTGATCGTGCCACCGAGCTGGTCGAGGCTGCCATTGCCTTCACGGCCGACGATCAGCGAGTCTCCGGTGCCAACCGTTCCCGCATTGGGGCCGATGGCCATCGAACCATCGCTGCCGCCGTTGGCTCCGATGACGAGCCGTCCCGTGGCGTTGATGTTGCCGCCATTGAGGTTGTATGTGCCGTTGGAACCACCGTCACGGCCGATGATCATCCAGCCGCCGGTGATACCCACGTTGACGTCGCCACCATCTTGTGTGTAGGCACTGCCCGCGGCGCTGCCTTGAGCGGAGACCACCAGATCACGGTGAATATTCACGGTCGAAGCGCCCGATTGAGTGAACGTTCCCACTCCGGCGTCGCCCACTTTTAAGTCGTCAGTCGCTCTGGTGCCGATGTTGAGCGTGCCTCCGGTGAGGTTGTAGGCACCGGTCGTTCCCGCCGCATTGCCAACCCCGACCCATTGCCCCACATCGACCGTGCCGCCACTCTGGTTAACCGCGCCGTTGCCGCCGTTGAAGTCGCCAATGATCAGGGCGTCGTTGATGTCAACCAGGGCGCTGTCGGCCACATTGAGCGTCCCTTTACCGCCGTCGCGGCCGACGATCACTTGGTTCGTATTGTGAATGGCCGAACCACTCAAGTTGTAGGTCCCTTCGGTCCCCTGCCCGCCGGCGTCGAAGACACCGAGCCAGGTCACGGCCGAGTTGACGGTGCCCCCATCCTGGTTGATGGTCCCTTTCGCGCCTTCAAAATCACCGACGTGGATCCGGTCGGTGGCGTTGAGGGTTGCCGAATCGTGGATGTTGAGCGTGCCGGTCGAGCCCTGACGGCCGACAATCACCGACGGGTTTGCACCGATCGTTGCGTTAACGGTCGAGTTGCCCGACAGGGTCATCGTGCCGACGGAATTGGGAAATTCGCCCATCATCAGAAAACTGTTGGCCGTGAGAGTGGCTGTGTCTCCAAGGTTGTAGTTGCCGGTTCCCGCGGGCGTGACCGCTCCGGCGTCCGCGGTGCCGATGGCGACGAAGCCAGTAATCACACTCGAATCGCCGGTCTGGTTGTAATTGCCGGTCGCTCCGCCCCGGCCGATGACCATGCCATTGGTATACGTTCCCAGGAAAGCACTGTGATTGACCGTGCCATCCACTACCGTGCCGTTGACTTCCAGGCCGACGAACATGCCGTCGGTGTCGGCATTGGCCGCCGTGATATCGACGATCGTCCCGGAGTTGACGTTACTTGCCACGACCGCGTTGTTGCCGAAGGTCGGAACCGCGCCGCCGTCCCAGTTGGCACCCGTGTGCCAATCGGTATCGATGCTCCCATTCCAGAACTGGGCCACTGCGGGTGTGGCCAGCCAGAAAATACTCGCGGCCAGGGCGAGTAGACAAATTAATGAATTCAAACGAAGAAGTCTCATGAGTCGTTTCCTTATCAAGATGCAAAAAGTCATGGCAGTAGCATTCTCCAGGTTGCATTATCGTTGCGTGTCAATTCTGATGCGTGTCGATGTGGGGCAATCATAGCAGGTTCGACCCAAACCAGATGTTGGTGGCAGTCAGGGCAACCCCCGGAGGTTTTGTAAAAAATGAGTCGGTCCGAGGTCGGTGGATTTGCGTCCGCCATATTGGCTGGATAGGGGCGAAGGCACCTGTTGCGATGGTGCCAAAGGGATGCTGAAAACTATCCTGGAATTACCTCAGGTCCCAGATGTTCCATGGGCCGTTAAGATCCATACTAATTGTTCCTGCGGATCACGCAATGAAATTTCAAGGATATAATTGTAGGAATCAGGTCAAAGGCCTGGGGTCTCTTACGGCCCGGATGTGCGCAGGCATTCGCCAGGAATGTGCCCAGCCGCCCGTTTTGCGGAGCACCTTGTATAGCCCGATAGGGCCAATTTCATATGAAAGCATAGGAAATACGAGGTGCGAATTGCAAGCGTGTAAATTGCCGTAACGTGTTCACTCGCTTGCGCCTCGGGCTTGTAATTTGAGTAAAGTGGCGCTGTGTAAATAGGGGATTATGGCTGCCGTACCAGGGTGAGTCGGTCGATATTTACGTTGGAGATCTTCTGCACGACGCCTCCTGGCCAGTGGATCGTGACCTCGCCGGCCTGGGCCTCTTTGCCCAGACCGATCGTCACCGGCAATTCCACCTGGGAAAGGTAGCCGCGCGTGGGCATCACCTGCCGGTGGATGATCCGTTTGTCCAGGCGAACCTCGATTCGGGCCCCAATCCCACTGTGGTTGGCCCCTTTTACCGCCCCTTGGGCGGCCCGGCCGTTGCCAATGAGCTGAAGCCGCAGCCAGTGACGATCGAGGGCCTGGTCGTTACGCAGCAGTCGTGGCGGACCGCCCGTCTGGGTGATCACCAGGTCGAGATCGCCGTCGCCATCGATGTCAGCCCAGGCAGCGCCGCGGCCAACCAGGGGCTGGAAAAAATCATGCCCCAACTCCTTTTCTGTCGCCAGCACGAAATGGCCAGGTGTTTGCTCGGCGGTTTGCTGGTCGGCCGTTTGCAAGAAGAGTTGGGCCGCCTGGCGGTAGTGCTGGCTCTCTTGGACACGGTGGATCTCCTCCTCGAGATGGCCGTTGGCCGAGAGCAGATCCTGGCGGCCATCCAGGTCGATATCTACGAACAGTACGCTAAAAGTCAGCACGCGCCGGGTTTGAGGGCCGATACCAGTGGCGATGGCATCGTCCGAGAAAAAGAGCGCGTCGCCATGAGTACAGTAGAATGCCGTCATTTCGTTGGCGAAGTTGCCAACCGCCACGGCCAGCTCGCCGGAGCTTTTATTATTCGCAGAGCTGCCTGTCCTGAGCGTGTCGATGCCCATCGCGCCGCGCGCCTGGCCCGTGCTGTCGTAGGCCAGGCCGGATGGAATGCCGATTTCGGTAAAAGTTCCATCGTGCGCATTGTGAAACACCAGGTTACGAACCGTGTCGTTGGCCACGATCAGATCGATCCAGCCATCCCGGTCGAGATCGACCGGTGCGACGGCCAGCGATTTGGCCATCGGTTGGCCGGTGGCATGATTGGTGATTTGCAAGCCTGCGGTCTGTGTGACATCCACGAAATGGCCGTTGCCCTCGTTGCGATAGAGATAGGGGTTGGCCCCGGCGAAACCGGTGGGCGGCCCATACGCGCGGCCCACTCCCAGGAGCGTGTAATTCTGGGCCAGGTCGATCTCCCGAGTCCAGCGGACATAGTTGCAGACAAAAAGGTCCAAATCGCCATCGTTGTCGTAATCGAACCATGCGCTCGAGGAACTCCAGGCCTCGGGGTCGCCCGCGACGCCTGTCTGGGCGGTGACTTCGACGAATGGATTTTCGCCGCCCTCATTGCGGAACAGGTGGTTGCTGCCCACGGCCGAGATGAACAGGTCGGTATCCCCATCGTTGTCATAGTCTGCCACTGCCGCGCCCATGCCATAAAAGGAGACTGCGAGCCCCATGGCTGCCGTGACGTCGGTAAAATGCCCCACGCCATCGTTGCGGTAGAGTGCCATGGTGGGTGGCTGAGAGTCGGGGGGCTGGTGGCCTGGCCAGTACGATCCGTTTACGAACAGCAGATCTTGATCGCCGTCGTTGTCGTAATCGAAAAAGGCGCAGCCTCCCCCCATTGTTTCGGGCAGCAATTTTTCTCCATAGGCACCGTTTTGGTGCACGAATCGGATGCCCGCTTCCTGGGTAATGTCAGTCAGTGGAACCTTGGGCAGTGGGATCGTTTCGTGCTGTCGTCGGGTTGCCACGCGCACCGGTTTGGCCGCCTGGACGGGCTTTTCCGCGGGCCGTTTGAACCAGACGATCAGGCTTGCCAACAGCCCGCCAGCAATCAGGGCAACCAGCAGGGAGATACGGAATGCGCGGACAATGATCGCGCCATCGGCATCATGATCGGGAGTTTCTGCAGGCATGGTTAAATAGAGGTCAGAGGTCAGAGGTCAGAGGTCAGAGGTCAGAGTTAAGTGTTCAGTACAGCTCTTTTTACTAGCGTTTATCAACATCCTGCATTTTCGGAAAAACGGGGTAACTTTTCTCGACTACGGTACTTACTCATCGGGATCGGGATCGCTATCGAATTCCGCGAATGTATAAGGAGCGGTATCTTCTTTGACCGAGTAGCCTCTGCCGCCTAATTGGGCAGCGTTAGGCGAACCTGACAAAGAACAAAGAAAAAACCGCGAATGGACACGAATGGACGCTAATCCTTGGAGATACAAAGTTGCAGTACAGAGAGGAAGAGCCACTGACCCCATCGAATCTAACCACACCCTGATGCAATGCGTATACTTGTTAATGATCTCTACCCTATTAGCGTTTATTGGCGTTTATTCGCGGTTCCTTGGTGACTTGACTTAGCCCAGTGGTGCTAAGCGACTTAGCCTGGCGACAATACGGTCCCATTCCGTTTATTGTTGTTGATTTTCTGCTTCATCGAGAGGCGGTAAACGTCCAGTTTTTCGTGTCTCAGACCTATGTTGTTTCGATCCCGATCCCGATAGCGATCCCGATAGTTTTGCTGGTGCTCGTAAAAAGCCCTGGTGTTCAGCATCCCGAGTGTAGAAATGGATTGTAAATAGGGTTCAGAGTTCAGAGTTCAGAGTTCAGTGTTCAGTGTTCATGCCAGGTCAGAGAGGCGTGTGGGAAAGGATGCTTTATCGGGTCATGGGTAGGCATGCCCAGACATCGTGTGTCAAGACATCGTGTGGCACGTCCCTGAGGCACGAAGGGCGTGGTTTTGCCAGCCAGTCCACGATCTTTTCAGTTCCCACATTCTGTCTGCACATTCTGTTACTCTGTCAGAGCCCCCGATGGGTTTCAGGGTTTCAGTAAAATCTACTTTCTACCCTCTACCCTCTACCCTCTACCCTCTACCCTCCGCTCTCCGCTCTCCGCTCTCCGCTCTCCGCTCTCCGCTCTCCGCTCTCCGCTCTCCGCTCTCCGCTCTCCGCTCTCCGCTCTCCGCTCTCCGC
>JAJRWS010000663.1 GCA_024276705.1 Planctomycetota bacterium
CCACTCTCCACTCTCTGCTCTCTGCTCTCTGCTCTCTGCTCTCTGCTCTCTGCTCTCTGCTCTCTGCTCTCTGCTCTCTCTGCTCTCTGCTCTCTCTGCTCTCTCTGCTCTCTCTGCTCTCTCTGCTCTCTCTGCTCTCTCTGCTCTCTGCTTTTTTTCACGCTGCCCGTTTTTTACCGCGGCGCGCTACCATACGGCTCGATTTACGCTCTTGCAGAGCCTCGGCCGAAATCATGTTGACCAGATTTTGCCCAAGGCGATCGATCTCCATCACCAACGAATCGACTCGTCCGACAAAAAATAAATAGAGGATCAGGGCCGGAATGGCGACGATCAGGCCTGCCGCGGTGGAGAGCAGGGCTCCGCTAATCCCACCGGCAAGCAGCTCCGGGCGACCCATGGCGGAGCTGTCGGCGATCGCATTGAAAGCTTCCATCATTCCCCAAACGGTTCCCAACAGTCCCATCAGCGGACAAACCGTGGCAACCCCATTGATCACCCGCAAATAACGCCGTAGCACATTGGCCACTCGTTCTCCTTCGTCCAACACGGCTTGTTCCACTTCGACTTCTGGCTTGCCCCACTTACGCACGGCTGTCCCGAACACCACCGCGATATGGCTGGAATTCTCTTCACATAGCGCCTGGGCTTCCCCACGGTCGACGGCGCCTTCGCTGATTTGTAGTAAAAACCGCTCGACGAATAAACGTGGTACCACGCGGCCACGGCGTAAGCTGACAGTCCGCTCAAAGACCACCAACAGCAAGACAAAAGAGCTCACGACGATGGGGACCAGCAATGGCCCGCCCGCCCAGAGCATGTCCCACAAACTGCGAGTGGGAATGGCGGCGGCCCGTTCCAGCCCCGTGGCAACAGCCACACTGCCGACTGCCGGGGCGACCGTATTTTCTCCAGCCACGGCCTCCTGAACAAATAGCTGGCAGAGTACCGATGCCATGAGCATCAGCGCAGCAGCCAGCATGAACTTAGGCGACATCCATGTTGCTCTGGTGCTTTGAATCATATTTTTTTATAGCTTGCTTTCGGCAATTTGCCGTACCCAACGTAAGCGAGTTCGCAATTGGTTCGCGGACGGTGCGTCACCTTGTCGCTGCAAGGCATCGACATACAGTTTTTCCGCTTGCTTCCAGCGACCTTCCAACTCCCAGCATTTGCCCGCCTGCAATGCAGCACGTGTTTGCCAGGAAACCCACGCGTGCCTGTCGATCACCCGGAAATAAGCTTCTCGCGCGCTTCGATAGTGTTGTTGATGAAAATAGGTTTCACCGATCATCCATTGTGCCATGGCCGCCGTTTCCGATCCGGCAGCCTGGGCATGGTCGATCACGCTCTGGTAGGCGGCCCGCGCGGCAGACATTTCACCACGCCCCGCAAGGGACCGGCCGCGCAAGTACTGCACCTCGTAAGTCAGGGGAAAATCAGGCCAGTCCCGCCTCAGTTCGTCCGTCCATTGCAATACTCGGGTCCATTGTTGTCGCCCGGCAGCCAATTGAGCCTGACGAAGTGACACCATGGGAACCCACGGCTCATCCAAACCGACGACCCTTGGCGCCAACTCCTCAAAACGTCTCCGAGCTGCCTCATCATGTCGCAAACGGAATTCCGCTTCCGCCAGCCAAAACTGAGCCACCGTTTGCAGTTCTCCCTCAGGCGCCACTTCCAGTAACCGCTTCAGCAAAGTTCGCACCTGTTCCCACGCACCTTCGCGAGCCGCGAGTTGGCTCTGCAAATAAAGCGCATGGACCAACAGTTGCTGTCGGCGTTGGCCCGTCCTCTTTGCATCCATTCTCCTTTCTTCGGCCGGTGCTACTGGCATAGCAGCCTCTTGTTGGCTCAGTGCAAGATCCCTCAGCCACGCCTCCTCCGGAGGCAGCACGGAGTCCAAGGTTTCAGGCTCTTGCGGTGACAGCATTGCCAGCAGCCAGTCCGTGTAGCGGCGCGCCTCAGGGCTATCGTTGTTATCGGCTGCGCGCAGGGCCAGCCAATAGGCAGCCTCCCGGGCTTCGCCGGTTTGCGGAAACTTTGTGTGGACTTGCCGGTAGTACAATTCCGCCTGGTCGAGGTTGTCCCGACGACGTGCTATTTCTCCCAATCGAAACAGGGCCCCGGCCACGTGTGGATCGTGGGGAGAGTCTTTAAGCAGTTGCTCGTACAACGCGCATGCTTCGGCAAATTGCCCCAGTTTTTCATGCAAACGTCCCGCCCGCCACAATACGATACGATAGGCTGGCAGCTCGTCGGAAGGATGCTCTCGCGATCGATCGAGCAAGGTGTGGTAGGCCGCGATCGCCGCATCAAAATGTCCGTCCTGCTGTAAACGCCGGGCTTCTTCCAGCAGGCCCGTGGCAGCCGTTTCACGGCCGGAATGGTCCAACTGGCTTAGCGACTGCAATGTATCTCCAATCCACTCGCTTTCGGGCAGTTCGTTCAGCAAGCGTTCGAAGCACTTTCGGGCTTGCACCCACTGCCCCGCACGGCGATTGCTTTCGCCCGCATAATACAGCATGGCATCGAGGAATGTAGATCTTTCGGTGAGCGCCGCGGTCGAGAGTAAACGGGCTGCTTCCGCCCACTCTTTTCGCGCATAGGCCGTCATGCCACGCAGATATTGCACTTTTGACTGCCAGCGAGCCATCGAGCCAAGCGGTGCCAATTCGTCCTCGATCTGGTCCAGGCGGCCCAACCTCCAGAGAGCCCAGGCGGCCATGAAATGGGCATTGGCCGCCAGGTCGTCTTGTTGGAAACGTGCCTGATAGCCACGAAGGATTGCCAGCGACTTTTCAAATAGCCCTTGGTGATAGTAGGCTCGGGCCAACAGCAACCAGGCCTCGCCTGGTCCCTGGCCGGCTGTGGTCAACTGTTCCACTGCCGTGATGGCTTGCCCTGCTTCTCCGCGGGCGAGGAGTGTCTGGCCAAGCCCCAAACGGGCCGCGACGCCATGGGAACTTTCGGGGAATTGTTTCAACAGCCGGCGGTAGCAGCCGGCCGCTTGCTGATGCCGTTTGTCGGCATTTGCCAAATCGCCCAAGTAGAGCAGGGCTCTGGCCGTGAGCGGATCGCCAGGGAATTGCTGCACAAACTGTTGTAAAGCCTTTTCCGCAGCGCCCGTTTGGCCAGCATGCCAGGCCGTTTCTCCCCAGCGAAACCGAACCTGCCGGAACTGAGCCTGGGGCAACCGCGTTGCGCTGGCATCCACCCTGCGCAGGGTATCGTAGCGAGCATGGGCCTGGCGATAGTCTCCCAACTGGACCAAACATTCGGCCTCATAGAAGAGTGCCAGACAACGCTGTGGGGAATCGCTTGTTTGCCGGGCGATGCGAGCGAAAGCGCGGGCGGCCTTAGTCCATTGTGACTGGCGATACCAGCGGACAGCCTGGCGGAAGCTTGGACTCGATGCGGGTATGTCGGCGTTGGACAGGGAAGCTGAACTGGGCGATGGTTCACTCACGCCGAGCGTACTTCCGGATTCGATCAGCCAGCCGACCGCTACCAGACTCCAGAGCAGAGAGCGGAAAACGAAATGCGGAATGCGGAATGTGGAATGCGGAATGCGGAGAGCGAAAGAACAATTAAAATCCCGCATTCTGGCCTCGTGACCTCAAACGTGGCTGCGCAAAAGGTACTTTCCTGAAATTCGTCTGCTGCCGCTGGAGAATCCAAAAAAGAAAGCCCAGAGCCTCAGGAGGATAGATCCTCCCCCGGCTCTGGACTCTCGACGATTCTTATTGCCTTATAGTTCCTTGCCCACTGACCACTTTTTTAGTACGGACTGCCTTTGCCCGTGTCGACGTTTCCAACCATATGCAGGTGGTTATGGTCGACGTAAATCACTTCTCGCGTGTCTTCATCGCGCAAGGTATGAGGGACCGGCCAGCCGACTCGGCGAACATCTTCGTAGTATATTGTGCACTTGTAATGAGCATGGTGCTGCTGAGCTGGGCCAATCATCGGATAGACCCGTGGCGGGTCGATGTAGTCAGCAATCTTCTCTTTGACAATCCGCACATCATTACGGTTGCGCTCATACAAGAAAGGCCAGTTGCCTTGCACAGGTCGAGCTTTTTCCAATGCCCGCATCACTTCGTCGTCGCTGGGTGGATCGAGGGCCACAATGTCTCCGCCCGAGGTGATGGGCCCCAAGATGGGAGCACGCTCATAACGCTCATGATTCCAGAACGCATCTTCCTTGCGCTTCTGGAAATAGGGGCTTATCGGAATGGGATAAGCCAAAATTCCCAAGCTAGGACCCAGGGTCGTACAACCGGTATTGGCCAGTGTTCCCAAAGCCATCGTGAACAACAACGCAACTGGGACAGTTTTGTAACGCATGCTGCCAAGTCCTTCGATTAGCTACTTGAATCGTCAGTCGATCCCCAACGTGTGGTCGACCTGGTTCTTTCAAAACCGGGCAGCGCCGGATAAATCCAAACGCCAGCCTCTGTTTGTTTGTTATCGTGTGAAGCTGGGGGAAACTTGCGGGTTTTTCCGATTGTGACGAAAAAAACTCTGTTTGCTAGCATCGCATGCTTAGGCATGGCTCAATAATAACTTCCCCACTTCCAGACGTGTGTTCAGGGTTCGGTATGAAAGCGAATGCCAATTTGGACTGCTAACCGCATATTTGAAGTTACCCCATGCCGATCAGCTTTTTTGTCCTTTTTCCCTGAACCCTGAACACTACCATTTACCGAAGTTATTTTTGAACGGTTCCTTACGGCTGACTACAGACCACCATTCCCGATTGTCCAAGAGACGAAAAAGGCCCTCCATCCGCCTTACTGCGAATGGAGGGCCTGAGAAGGTCATCGGCTCCTGGCATGTGCCAGCGGTACCGTTAGCGGCAATCCTTGCAATCCTTGAAGTCGAGGAACCACCAGCCATCGTCCCATTCCAGAGTCACTTTCCGCCAACCTAGCGGGACTTGTGGGTAGGGATAAAACGGTCCGATGTACGGCCAGGCAGACGGTGAGTACTGCTTGGGATAGGTCAACGCCGCGTAGTTCGGATTGGCAGCATAGCTGGGCCAGGCATAACCGGGCAGTTGTGGGTTATCATAGCTGACCGCTTGTCCAGGACCTGCGGGCATGGGGCCAGCCCCCATGGGACCGCCAGCCATCATGGGCCCACCTGCTCCCATGGCCGGTCCCCCATAGGAAACAGGCCGCACGGATTGTCTCCCACGGGCCGCTTGAGCGCTACGTGGGTCTTGACCAATACGTGCATAAGGTCGTGGGCTGTTGTTAGGGGCCCGGCGTCTAGACTGCCTTGGGCCTGCCTGCTGCCTGGGACGCATACGTCTGCGTTTCATGACCGTATGCTGCTTTTTAGCCGGCTTCTCCTCCCGATTGACGGCCGGCTTGACGCTTGCGTCGACCAGGGTCGGTTTCGTCTTGATCGGCTTGGGGTGCGATTGTTGCGCTACGGGTGGCTTGTTGGATTTTTGTCCCGAGCCAATTTCCAATTTGCTGACGATACGTTCGACCCCTGCACTACGACGGGCGATTTTTTCGGCCGCCGCCTTTTGTGCACCACTTGTCACGGTACCGGTCAACCACGCCACGCCATCTTGATACTTAACGCCGACGCGGTAATCCTTGAGCAAGCCACTGTTTTTCATGTTGTTGGCAATCTTTTGTGCCGTTTCCCGGTCTTGCCCCGAATTGGCCGCAACCAGGTTTGCAGGTGCCAGCAAAAGCCCCACCAGCAGAAAACTGTAAATTAGAGTCCGCATGATCCCCCTCCTAAGAGAATGAAGTCCCCGCCCTGGTCCGCTACGACTGTTCACGTCGTGCAAACCGGTGCGAAAGCACTGTGCCTGACATAATCTTGGCCAGTTCACTTTTGGGCAGTTGCCCCTGTCGGAACAGTTGCCCCTGTCGGAACTGGCGCAAACAATCACCGGTTGGTCGGTCTGAAAAGAGTTTCGGCAGTCGGAGGTGCCGAATGGGAGCTTTTTTCCGATTTTGTCGATGATTCGGCAACAGCCCAATAGAATGGGAGGACTTGGAGCTCTGGGGCAGATGGAAGTCCGCGCAAACTGCCTGTGCGAGCAAGATCTTTAACCGCTAGTCCGTCAAGATGGGCCGCTAATCAATCGCGATGGGGCGCTAACTCTAAATGAACCGCTGTATGCTTGCCTTGTGAGCCAAAGTCGACGACCGCGGCCAGAATCATGATCGAGAGGATTCCCGCGGAAAACGTCCAGTTCGTTGAACCGATTCTCAATCCTGCCATGGTGACCAGGACAAGCGAACAAAAACTGGCCATAAACAGAACCTGAGCCCAAACTTCAGATTTCATGCCCGCATGCACGCGCACTATCCAGGCTGCTGCCAAACCAACAAAATGGAGCCCGATCCAGCCAAGCTGCAATGAGAGCGACCAATCCAATGAGAACGTCCAATCCATGGTGATTAAATACTGGAAATCCCTTTCCAGCCCTCTTCGCGACAACGGAAACTATTTTCTTTTGCCGCGATGCCCCACGTGAGGGCCTTTCCCGTCTGGAATTTGGCCCAATTTGGGAATCAACCCAATATGGAAATCAACCCAGCCAGGCAACCGCTTCACGGCTACCGATCCTTTACAGCGATTTCCGTGCCAATTTAACGCAACCGGAAAAATACGGCGATACTCCGCACTGGACTTGATAAAGTTTGCAGATTTTACAATCC
>JAJRWS010000664.1 GCA_024276705.1 Planctomycetota bacterium
CCACCAGCGACCAGTCGAACCAGCTCAATTCGTTGTCCTGGCAATAGACATTGTTGTTGCCCTGCTGGGTTCGGCGAACCTCGTCGCCCATCGACAGCATCGGCGTGCCGACCGCAATCAAGTTGATGGCAAAAAAGTTCTTGATTTGTCGATTTCTCAACTGCTCAATCTCGCGGTCATCGGTCGGTCCCTCCACGCCGTGATTCCAGCTCCGATTGTGGTTGTCGCCATCGCGGTTTTCCTCACCATTGGCCCAGTTATGTTTCTGGTTGTAAGAGACCACGTCGCTGAGTGTAAAGCCATCGTGGCTGGTGATGAAATTGATGCTTTGCTCCGGCTCCCGTTCGCTGTGAGCGTAGAGATCGGGGCTGCCCAGGATGCGCGAAGCCAGCTTGCCAGCCATCTTACGGTCGCCTTTGACGAAGGATCGCACATCGTCCCGAAAGCGGCCATTCCATTCTTTCCAGCGGTCGCCAATAAAACTGCCAACCTGGTACAGACCGGCGGCATCCCACGCTTCGGCAATCAGCTTCGTGCCACTGAGGACCGGGTCGGTCTCGATATCCCACAGGATGGGAGGGTTGGCCATCGGCCGGCCCTGCTCATCCCGCGAGAGAATCGCCGCCAAATCGAAACGAAAACCGTCCACGTGCATCTCGGTCACCCAGTAGCGCAAACTGTCCATGATCAGCCGGCGCACGATCGACTGGTTGGCATTGAGCGTGTTGCCCGTGCCGCTGTAATTCTGGTAATGGGCCTTGTCTTTGGACAGAATGTAATACACCTGGTTTTCCAACCCCTTGAAGCAGAATGTGGGCCCCCGCTCGTTGCCTTCGGCCGTGTGGTTGTAGACCACGTCCAGGATGACCTCGATATCGGCTTGGTGCAGCGCCTTGACCAGGTCCCGAAACTCGTCGAGCACCGCCAAGGGAGAATTTCTGCAAGAACTGTATTGGGTATGCGGCGAAAAAAAAGAAACCGGATTGTATCCCCAGTAATTGCTTAAGCCGGAGGGCGCCTCTTGTGTGTCGAAATGGTAGATCGGCAGGAGCTCCACGGCGGTGATGCCCAGTTCTTGCAAGTAAGGTATTTTCTCAATCAGTCCGGCGTAGGTTCCTCGCAGGGCGGGGGGCACATTCGAACTGGGATGTCGGGTGAACCCGCCCACATGCATTTCGTAAATGACCGTGCTGGCGAAAGGATGTCGAGGCGGAGTGTCGTCTTGCCAATCGTACCGGCTCACATCGGTGACGACGCTTTTCATGCCATGCAGGCCATTGTCGCCCGGGCCGATCGAACCGCTCCGCAGGTACTTTTCGGGCATAGCCACCGAACGCCCATAAGGATCGAGCAAAATTTTCTCGGAGTCGAAACGGTGCCCTGCTGTCGGGTTCATGGGGCCGTGGACTCGATACGCATAGACCTGCCCAGCTTCGAGACCCGGCACGAAGACATGCCAATAGTGAAACGTTCGGTGCAGCTCACGCAACAAGGGTATGATACGAGAGGGTCGGGCGTCGCTGGCATTTTCAAACAGCAACAATTCCAAGCCGGTGCTGTTTTTGGAATAGACACTGAAATTGACACCCTGCTCATTGCCTTGCTGGCAGAGGGTGGCTCCCAACGGATAGCTATGGCCTGGTCTCAGGATGTTCGACATACCTTGATTTTCATGATTTAGAATTTTACGACTAGAGAATCAAGCTGTGGTAGCTTGTGCAAGCAGCCACAGATCCATCATAGTCGGCCATGGACGTGTCGTCCAAATCGGTCTTCCTGCATTGCATCGCACAATTCTGTCCTGACGAATCACCACCGAAGCCCTTTTCGCGGCTTGATCAGCCGTGGTAGAATAATCCCACCTGAGGGCCGTTATCTTGGCAACCATGCTTTTTCCCTTTCTTCCACTCTCTCGATAAGGAGATCCGATGTCCACGACCGACCCCTCAATCGATGGAGAAATCAAGCAAGAGATTAAAAAGGCCACCGGCTGGTCCGTTGCCCTCGGCATCTTGATGGTTATTCTTGGTATCATGGCCATTGCCGTGCCTCTGGCTACCTCGGTTGCCGTCGCGTTCTGGATCGCCTGGGTACTGATCGGGTGTGGCGTGATCGAACTGGCTTATGCCATTCAGTCACGGTCCGAAGGGGGAATCTTCTGGAAGCTTCTGGTGGGGGTCGCCTACCTGGTAGCCGGCATCTATCTGCTGGTATTTCCTCTGAAAGCGGCTGTGGCACTTGCCCTGATGTTGAGTATTTTTCTTGTCATTCAGGGTGTTTTCGAAGTCATCATGGCATTTCAGGTTCGTCCTCTGCCCAATTGGGGCTGGGTGCTTTTCAGTGGCGTGCTGTCACTCTTGCTGGGGGTGTTGCTCTGGTCCGGTTGGCCAGAAAATTCATTCATGCTGATCGGCCTGCTGGTTGGCATCAGCCTGATCTCCAGCGGCATCTCGCGAATCATGCTATCCTTGGTGGTCAGGCAAGCGGTTCCATAGACAGTTTTTAAAGGCAGAGAACGGAGAGCTGTATTGGGTCGAGCGTGTCTCGGCACTGCCATTGGACAGAATGCATGGTTTGCAATCAAAGAGGGCGAAGGTGAAATTATTTCCTTGAGAAAACCCCCGGCACTGCCGGGGGACTGGCAGAGTTTGACAGTTCCGTAGTGATATTGCTCGTACTCGTACTCGACTGGAACCATTGCATTCAACAGAAACATAAGGCCATGGATATTGATGATGACCGACCTTGCCTCCCAGTCGGGTTCGAGTACGA
>JAJRWS010000665.1 GCA_024276705.1 Planctomycetota bacterium
AGCTATCGCTTTGCCCGGGTCGGCTTCATCGGCCACTGCTTGGAACTACTGACATTCCGCATTCCGAATTTCTATGGCCCTCATTCAAATCAACCAGCTCACGATCGGTTTTCAGGGTCCCGCATTGCTTGACGAGGTATCGTGCCAGATCGAGTCGGGACAACGGATAGGCTTGCTGGGACGCAACGGGTCGGGAAAAACAACGCTGATGCGGCTACTTACCGGCCAGGTCGAGCCTGACCATGGCGAGATTGTCATTTCTCCTGGAAAGCGAGTCTCCATGCTACCCCAGGATGTGCCCCAGGGGATCGAAGGCAGCATCATGGAGGTGGTGCGGCTGGGACTATCGCAGGACGAGGTGTTGCGGCATGGTGGAGGGCGGTCTCCAAACGGAGAGGGATCTCAAAAGGGCGAATTGCATCATGGCTGGGAAGGGGAGCATTCGGCATGGCAGGTCGAGCAGCAGGTGAAGCAGATTCTCTCGCGAATGGAATTGGAGCCGGATACCCCCTTTTCGGTCCTCTCTTCGGGTATGAAACGCCGAGTGCTCCTGGCTCAGGCTTTGGTTTCCGAACCGGATCTGCTATTGCTGGATGAGCCGACCAACCATTTGGACATCGATGCGATTGGCTGGCTGGAGGATTTTCTGCTGCGTTGGCCGACGACGCTGGTTTTCGTGACGCACGATCGAGTGTTTTTACGTCGGCTGGCCACGCGCATCCTGGAGTTGGACCGGGGCCAACTGTTTGATTGGTCTTGCGACTACGATACCTTTCTCCAACGCAAGGCAGCGGCGGACGCGGCCCGGGAAAAGCAGGAGGCCTTGTTCGATAAAAAACTTGCCCAGGAGGAGGTCTGGATACGTCAGGGAATCAAGGCGCGGCGGACACGGAACGAGGGCCGCGTCCGTGCTCTGGAAACGATGCGCCAGTTGCGCAGCGAACGCCAGCAGACGGTTGGCAAAACCAAGCTGAATATCCAAGAGGGACAGCGTAGCGGCAATCTGGTGGCAAAGGTCGAGGGAGTTGCGTTTGCCTATGAAGATCGGGAAATTGTCCGCGATTTCTCCACGACCTTGATGCGGGGCGACAAGGTTGGCATCATCGGCCCGAATGGTGCGGGCAAAACCACCCTGTTGCGGATTCTATTGGGCCAACTCAGCCCCCAGCAAGGTTCGGTCCGCCTGGGGAGCAATTTGCAAGTCGCCTATTTTGATCAATTACGTCAGCAATTGGACGAACAAGCATCGGTTCAGGACAATGTGGGTGAAGGGAATGATACGATCCAGATTCAAGGCCAGACGCGGCATGTTATCGGCTACCTGCAAGATTTTCTATTTACTCCGCAGCGTGCCCGCGAACCGGTTCGTTTTCTCTCGGGCGGCGAGCGGAACCGGGTGTTGTTGGCAAAATTGTTCGCCAGGCCAGCCAACGTGCTGGTGCTCGACGAGCCGACCAACGATCTGGACACCGAAACGTTGGAACTGCTCGAAGATCGACTGGTGCGGTATGAAGGCACTCTGTTATTGGTAAGTCATGACCGGGAATTTCTGAATCAAGTCGTGACCAGCACCATCGTGTTCGAGGAGGAGAGTGTCCGCGAGTACGTGGGTGGTTACGACGATTGGTTACGCCAATCTCTGGCGGCGCAAGCTGCCAGGGGACAGGATAGCAGGAGACAGGCGAAATCGTCTTCCGGGAACAGTCGGCCGAAATCAGCATCCAGACAAGTCTCACGAGCCGGGAAGTCCAAGGGGGACCAGGCTTTGGCGGGTGGGCCACGCCGTCTGGCATACCATGAACAACGAGAGTTGAGCCAGTTGCCGGACAAGATCGAGCAACTGGAAGCCGCTTTGGCTGAATTGCATCAGGTGATGGCACAAAGCGAGTTTTATCAGCAGTCAGGTGAGGCGATTGCGGAACAAAAAACGAGACTGGGGGAGCTGGGAAGTCAACTGGTAACCGCTTATGCACGCTGGGAGGAGCTGGAGGGGGGGGGCTAGAGCCTATTTATCTGGAGTTTGGAGGCTGTCCGGCTTGCAGCCATGAATTTGCTTTGTTTTCAGGTGTTTTCAGGCGTTTAGCCGCCCGGCCGTCGTGGTGGATTGTTTTTTTACAATGGGTCGATTGACTTAACGGACAATTTGGTATAGAAACCGCTGCCGGAGGTGATTCAGGCCCTATGTTGTTTGTGGGCGACACCCCCGGAAACACTTACTGAGAGAAAGATGATTGCGATGGCTGAAGGTACAATTAAAAGGCTTACGGACAAAGGTTTTGGTTTTATCGATACCGGAACCAGCCAGGACGTGTTTTTTCACTCGTCCAATCTTGAGGGGGTTCGCTACGACGAGCTTCGGGAAGGGCAGCAAGTCACCTACAACATGGGACAAGGTCCCAAGGGGCCACGAGCGGAAAACGTGACACCTGTTTAGGGAGGGTGCGTTTAGGGATGGTGCCTGTCCAAGGATCGCGACAGAACCCAAAAAATACATTGCAGCCGGCGGATTTCGCCGGCTGTTTTTCTATAACGGTCGGCTGGATTTTTGATGTTATGGGTTTACTCAGTTATGGCCTATGGCCGGGAAGTCGCTTCGGCGACGTCGCAATAGGTCGTCCAACCACCCGACAGATTGACCACGTCGAATCCACGTTGGGCGAGCAGGCGAGTCGCCAGGTAGCCTCGCATGCCCACTTTACAATAGGCAAGCACCTGTTGATCGCGGGGTACTTCCTCCAGCCGTTGGCGCAATTGGTCGACTGAGATGTTGACCGCTCCTTCGATGTGTCCGGCGGCGAATTCTTTCGGGCTGCGCACATCAAGCAGGAACGGTTCGGTTGTCGGTTTCTCGCCGTTTTCCTTAGCCAGCAGGGTGGTGGCATGCAGCACCGGTTGGTCACCGCGCAAGACTCCCGCAGCGACGAATCCCGCCATATTCACTGGATCCTTGGCCGAACCGAATTGGGGAGCATAAGCCAATTCGACCTCTTCCAAGTCGTAAACGGTCATTCCTGCCTGAATCGCCATGGCCAGTGCGTCGATCCGTTTATCGACCCCTTCGTGCCCCACGACCTGGGCTCCCAGGACCTTACCCGTCTGGGGACAAAAGAGCAGTTTGATGGAGAGTGGCTGAGCTCCCGGGTAGTAGCCCGCATGATGGCTCGGGTGGATATGGATTTTCTCGAACGGAGTCTCCATCTGGACCAGCGCCTTTTCACTCTGGCCGGTCATGGCCGCGGCCATGCCAAACAGGCCGACGACGGAAGTTCCTTGCGTGCCTCGGTAGTGGCCGGGCCGACCGCAGAGGTGATCGGCGGCTAAGCGGCCTTGCCGGTTGG
>JAJRWS010000666.1 GCA_024276705.1 Planctomycetota bacterium
ATTTCAAGTTGGGTATTTTGACTTCTCTTCGTACTCGTACTCGTACTCAGCGAAGCGGTACTCGTACTCGACGGCCGTAGGATACTCGCCATGCGACTCGAGGACGAGTACCGCCGCAAGCGGTTGAGTACGAGTACGAAGGTGCATTATCAGAACGCCACGATTTACTGAAGTTTTTTTCTTGAACGTTCCCTACAGAAAACCGGATAGTTCTTTATCGGCCAAGCCTTATTTCGTTTATTTCGTGGTTTCTCTTTTCATCTACAGTAAACTACCGCTCCCGGCGATTAACAATAGAAGCCTCCGGCTCTTCCGGAGGAGCTTCACTTCAGCGGATGCTCGCGCTGCGCAAGTGGCAACGGTACCCGAGTCCGCGTACCATGGGATACATAAACACCTTGAATCATTTCCTGGACCCAGCGCAACTGTTTGCTGCTGGCATCTGGTTCGCGGTCCTCTTCGGCCGCTTGCAGCAGATCGAGTACCTGCCGCCGCCGGCACCAGAGATCCTTGTTGGCAATGGCGTCCCATTCGGGCGTGGTGACCGGCCGCCAGCGAGGTGCGTGGGCCGGATTGAATACCGGGCCTTCCATCCACATCACATCACGAATACTGCGGGCCACGATGATCCCTTCGCTGCCATGGATTTCCACGCAGAAACGATCGGCCCCTCCCGGAAGTCCGCGGTGCGATTCGAGATAGCCATGGACCTGCTCCGGAAAACCGAACATGGCGGCGATGCAGTCACCCGCGACTGGGCCAATCGGTTCGGTCGCCGGCTGGCCGTCGTCCGATGTGATGTCCCGCTCGCCCTCCTGAACCTGGGCAAAGACCCATTGTGGGTTGCCGGCGAAAAGGCACATCAAGTCGAGCATGTGATAGCCCAATACCATCAGGTCCTCGCCGCCGCCGCGGTGGTCGTCCTTGCCATTGGCTCGTATCCTTAACAGCTTGCCGATCCGGCCTTCGACGACCATCTTGCGTGCTTCGGCGATGGCCAGCGACGCGCGGTTGGATACGGCGACAGCCAGCTTTACGCCATTTCGATCGCATGCTTCGATCATCCGGTCGGCCGAAGCAAGATCCGTTGCCAGCGGTTTTTCACTATAGTAAGGTTGGTCTTGCCACGATTAGTCCCCGCGCCCCTTCTGGAAAGGATCTTCCCCGATGAATTGGAAGCCATGGGCCTTATGTGTTATGTCCTCTTCCCTGTTTGCGGCTGCTGGCTGGTGCGTGGTCGCGAGCGGGCAGGAAGTGATCTGGACCTACGATGCGCCAATCGGCTTCATCGACAGTTCGCCCGCGATTGCGGATACCAATGATGATGGCAGCCCGGATGTGGTGGTCACGACCACTGCGGGCAGTATCATCGTCATCGATGCGGCGGGCAGAAAAATCTGGATGCGTGGAGGGCAAATCCCGATCAGCATTCCGCCCACGGTCGCCGACGTACTGGGCGATCCGCGTCCCGAGGTGTTGGCTCTCAACCAGGCAGGGCAACTTTTTTGCCTCGATGGCCTGGCAGGCAATCCTCTCTGGAAATGGAACTTGCCGGGCAAGGTCGACTGGGGCATGACCGCTATCGTCGCCTGCGATTTGAATCACGACCTGGTCCGAGAAATCGTCGTGGCCGACAATCTTGGCAATGTGAGTTGCCTTTCGGGCGAAGGTCAGCCGCTTTGGCAATACCGCGGCACGCATGGAGCGGCTTATAGTCCGGCAATCGGGAACGTGACCGGTGACGCCCAGGATGAGGTCTTGATCGGCGGCAGCAAATCGCCCTTGGTCTGTTTATCGGCCTCGGGCCAACGACTCTGGCAACTCGACCGGCAGGCTGCCGGTTCGAGCCCAATCCTGGTCGACTTTGAGGGCGATGGATCGCTAGAAATCGTTGTGGGGGTTGGCTCGGAGTTGCTCGCAGTCGATGGAGACGGCAAAGTTTTATGGAGTCAGGCGTTGCCCGGTGCGATCGACAGCGGCCTCGCCGCGGCCGATGCCGATCAGGATGGGACGCCGGAAATCTACGCCGTTGACCTGTCCGGCCACTTGCACTGCCTTTCCATCGAGGGGAAGCTGCGCTGGTCGGCCAGCGTCAAAATGCGAGCCCGCCGGAACGTTTCGATCGGGGATATTGACGGCGACGACCAGCAAGAGATTGTGGTGAGTGGGTACAGCGCGGAAGTTTATGTGTACAGTCCCGAAGGAAAACTTGAGGCAACCTTGCCTTTGCCTGCCGCTACCAACGCGACCCCGACGATCGGCATCTTGAACGGCCGGCCACGGCTCGTCTGCCCATCGACGGCGGGGGCAATGACCGTCTTTGGCTGGTCCGATGCCAAACCCGATGCAACGCTACTTTGGCCCCAATATCGCTACGACGCGGCCCGCGCCGGCATGGCCTCCGCCAGCAGGAGTTCCCAGATTAAAATCTCCGACATCGATTTTGGCAACTTTTATGTTGGTGTAAATACGCTTCATGCCGAGATTGACAATCCGAGCGGGCAATCCGTCACCGTGTTGCTCGAAGTGCTCCGGCAAGGCCAGGCACCGCTGCGCGAGGAAACGGTCTCCTCCAACCAGACCCTTCACGCATCCCTTCCGTACGATTTGTCTGGGCGAGAGACGACACGTCTCTCCCTGCGATGCCAGATCCAAATGCAGGGGCGGGCGGTCGCCCAGCGGAGCCGTCAGGTGACCGTGGTTCCTTTTCAAAGGGAATTGGCCGATTTGACTGAGCAACTGGAAGAAACGGCCCAGGCGGCCGCCACCTTGGCTGACCCTGCCGCGATCGAAGGAAAGGTTCGCCGCATGCGTATGCGTTTGCCGGCCTTTCAACGCCAGGCTCAGGTAGCAGGAACGCTGCCCGATCTCCAGCGGAGAGCCCTGCGCGATGCCATGGCGCAAACAGTACGCCAGGCGGACCGTTTGCACCAGTTGACCCGAGTGGCCGCCGACATGCGGGCTGCGGGTAAGGGGCCGCTGCTATTGAGTCGGGCCAACCCGTGGGCCCCTTTCGGTCACCTGGAGGAGATCGTGGAAGGGCGTCTCCATGCGCCCAATCTCGTGGTGGAGGCCTTTGCCGGCGAGATCGAGTCGGCGGCGCTCAATTTGTTCAATTTGGGCAATAGGCCTCTCACGGTTCGCGTTGAAGTCGACCCACTGCAGTCGGATACCAACGGCGAGAAACGCTCCGTACCAGCCCGGGGAGTTGTCTTGCTGCATGAAACCATCGATGTGCCGACGCAAACACTCGACCTGTCGGCCGATGCGATCCCCGCACTCAACCAGGCCCATACGATGACGCTGCCCGGCTGGGCCGGGCGACAGCTATGGCTCAATGTCGATACGTCCCGGCTGGCTGCGGGCACCTGGACCACAGAGGTACGGCTTCGAACCTTGGAGGTCGAGTCGCGCCAATTTACCGCGCCGCTGCGGATTACCGTCTGGAAAGCGAAGCTTCCAGCCCAGCAGGCGCTCCGATTGTGCCACTGGGGTTACGTGTCAAGCTCGATCCTGAAAGACCAGCCCGAGGCGGCCCTGCAAGACCAGGTTTCGCATGGCACCAATGTTTTTGTCAGCAGTTTCGTGCCCCATGCGCGCTTTAACGAAGAGGGCGAATTGCTCGGCCAGATCGACTACGCGGCCCACGACGACTACGTCCGTCGCCATGCGCCGCATGGCTTGCTGCTGTTTCAACATACGGGCATCGTCCAGGGGCCCACCAGCATCGGTTCGCCCGCCTACCGCAAGGCACATATCGGTCTGCTCCGGGCGTGGGTCGAGCATCTAGCCCAGATGGGGGTCGGCTACGATGGCTTTGCTCTCTACCCGGTCGATGAGCCCGGTTTGCGTGATGGTCTGGTTGAAACGTATTTGCAATATGCCAAACTGGCACGCGAGGCCGATCCGAAAATTCAGATGTACACCGACCCGGTTGCCCGGATCACCCTCGAACAGGTCCGGCAGATGCTCCCCTATGTCGATATCTGGTGTCCCAACCGGGTAGGTTTTCTGCTGGGGCCCGGAAAGGAGAAGCTCGAATTGATGCAAGCTTCGGGCAAGACCCTGTGGAACTATGAGTGTGCGGGGAACGCCAAGCATCAGTCGCCGCTGAGCTATTACCGGGGGCAGGCCTGGCTGGCATGGCACCATGGTTTGACCGGCATCGGCTTCTGGTCGTATTGCACCTCTTCCGCGGATCCCTGGTACCGGCCGCGGGCCACGCTCGATTATCTGCTGATTTATCCAGGGGAAGGAGTTGTCACCAGCAAACGGTGGGAGGCGATCCGGGACGGCATCGAAGATTATGGCATGCTGACCGTATTGCGGGCCGCGGTGGCGAAAAAACGGACCGCTTCCAACGCCAAACAGAAAGCGTTGAAACAGGCGCGGAAACTACTTGGCGAACAGGCTGCCGCGATCGGCCGATTTTGTGGATTGGAAGATGAAGGGACCGAACCGGGCAAGGAAGGAATGCCCGGTGCGCGGCGGACCGCCGATCGCCGCTGGCACCAACTCCAACAGATTCGCCGCGAAATGGCCACCCTGCTGGCGGAGCTGGGGGGCGGTTAGCGCCTTACTTCATTCCACCATGAGTTGGAGGCCGTGAGCCGTTTTGATATATACTCAAAGTGAAAAGAGCAACCACGAAAGACACTAAACAAACGAAAACTAAGTATCGCGGGTGGCACCGACAGTCGTTCGGAATTGGCTTTGCTACCCAATAAACCTCGCTCGAACGATTGTCGGTGTGGTACGCCACAAGAGGCTGATCGATATTGGCCTGGCATTGCCGACGCCTCCGTTGGCTCACAAGGCCTTATCCGCTAAGCTACCGGGACCAGGTTGCCCTCTATTCACACCAAGGAACCATCGATGTCTCGTTGCAGCCGTAGCCAGCCTCGCCTTTTTTACCTGCCGTTGACGCTGCTGTTCGGTTGCATGGCTGCTGCCCAGGCCGCTCCTCCCGAGTCGGTGCCTGTTTCGTCGCTGTTTGCACGCGACAACCTGGTGGCCTGGTGCATTGTGCCGTTCGACGGGAAAAAGCGCGGGCCCGAGGAGCGAGCCGCGATGCTGGAGCGATTGGGCATCAAGCAATTGGCCTACGACTATCGGGCCGAACATATTCCCACTTTCGATGCGGAACTCGATGCGCTGGCGCGGCACGGAATTCGGCTGACGGCCTGGTGGTTTCCTCCCGTCCTCAACGAGGAAGCGCGTGGTATCCTCAAAGTGCTCAAGCGGCATGGAGTAAAGACTCAGTTGTGGGTTACCGGCGGGGGCGAAGCGGTGGCGACCGAGGCCGAACAACAACACAGGATCGAAGCGGAGGCCGCCCGTATCCGGCCGATCGCCGAGGCAGCCGCGGCCATCGGTTGCCAGGTCGGGCTTTACAACCATGGGGGCTGGTTCGGCGAACCGGAAAATCAAATCGCGATTATCAAGAAGCTGAAACTTGCCAACGTCGGCATCGTCTACAACTTGCATCATGGCCACCAGCATCTTGGTCGGTTTCCTCAATTGCTGGAGCAAATGAAACCGTACCTGCTTGCCCTGAACCTTAACGGCATGGACTCCGAGGGCGACCAGCAAGGAAAGAAAATCCTGCCTCTCGGAGCTGGCAAGCTCGATTTGCAACTGCTGCGGACGATCCGCGCAAGTGGCTGGCGGGGTCCCATCGGCATTCTCAACCATACCCAGCAGGATGCCGAAGCGCGCCTGCGGGACAATCTCGACGGGCTCGCCTGGCTGGCGGCTCAACTCGATAGTGACCATGGCGGCCCGCCTCCCAAGTACCGAACCTATCCGGCCCCTTAGAGTCAATCGACTGCATTCGTACGCAAATGGAAATGTGATGAAAATTGTCATTCTCGATGGCCATACGCTCAATCCGGGAGACAACCCGTGGGAGCCCTTGCTGGAGCTGGGTGAAGTGGTCCTTCATGACCAGACTCCCGATGAGCAGATCATCGACCGTTCGCGCGACGCAGATGTGCTGGTGATCAACAAAATTCCCCTGGACGAGTCGAGGTTGGCCCAATTACCCCGGTTGCGTCTGATCGCTGTTTCAGCAACCGGTTACGATTGCGTCGATGTGGTCGCCGCCCGCGGGCATGACATCGCCGTGGTGAATGTGCCCGCCTACAGTACCGAGTCCGTGGCCCAGC
>JAJRWS010000667.1 GCA_024276705.1 Planctomycetota bacterium
ATCAATCGCGTTAGCATCGATACGATGCGCTTGAGCATTCGTTTCAGTCTACTGTGCGATTCATCAGCTATTCCACCGGTTGCAGCAAGAACATCCTGAATCGCGGCGCATTCCAGGGCCGAACCACGAGCTATATCGAGAAAACGATTTCGATCTTTGAGACTTCGCTTCCCGTTACCCTCGGCAATATTCAGCGGAATCGATTGTGCCGCTCGAAGCCATTGGTCACAAGCATGACGATGAAGGCCGCTGAGATCCTTCGCGACCTTGAACGAGGCAGCGATATAATCGATCGAAAGGCGATAAACATCCAATCGATCGTGATCGAAAATCGGTTCCCTCATCGTCATTCCTTTCGAGTACGAGTACCGGCTGGCGCCTGAGTACGAGTACGATTCGAGACCAGAACGTTTCGGATCAGTGGGCCGTGAGAAGACTTGTAAGCAGACCGCCACGGCATTTACGGCTTATGCCGTGAACGCTTACGAGCAATCCTTAAACGCAATGATGCCAGAACCATTGCTTCATTCTCACCACCTACTCCCCCCAGGCCTTGGCCAGACCTTCCACGATCAGCACGCCAACGACCGCGCCTCCATCGGGCTTGCCGATCGACTGCTCCTGATAGTAAGCCGCTCGGCCATGCTGGGCTTGCATGGCCCGGGCGGCAATTTCTCCCTCCCGAGCCGCGGCAAGGGCTTTTTTCAGCCCTTCGGCCAATGTCTCACCCTGTTCGGCGGTCTGTTTCATCGCTAAGGCGGCCGGATGGAGGGAATCGACAATGGTCTTATTGCCAGGCTTGGTTTTGCCCCGTTCGAGGATTCCCGCAACAAAAGCCTGCAATAATGCGGCCACTTGCTCGGTAACGCTGCCCTGTTGACCGTCCAGGGCTTTGCCGCCCCGCATCATGCCGGTGGCCAGCAGTGTGCCCAGGGTGGATGGAGCCTCCTTGGCCATTTGCATCCCTGCTTTAATCAGCAGGCGTCCTGGTTCAGTCTCCTCACTCTCCGCGGCCTCGGCTTCCGCGGCCGCGAATCCTTTGGCCATGGTCAAGCCCAGGTCGCCATCGCCCAAATCGTTGTCCAGATCGAGCAGACGGTCGCGATTGGCATCCATGAGTTGGCGGATTTCCGTCAAGGCCGTTTTAACCTCTTGGGCGGTGAGTATCGTTATCACGGATTTGCTCCTTCCAATTGCAACTGCGTGAAAAAGGGAGTGCTGGCCGGTTTGGCCAGAAGTCGCTTCAACTCGTCGTCCAGCCGCAGCAGTGACACCGATGCGCCTGCCATTTCCATGCTGGTGGCGTACTCTCCTACGTAGGTATTGAAGACCGTAATCCCCCGTTCGCCGAGAATCTGGCTTACACGTCGATTGAGCACGTAAAGTTCTTCCTTGGGAGTCGCTCCCAGACCATTGATCAGTACGGAGACTTCATCGCCCGATTCGTAGGGCAGATCATTGAGGATGACTGGCAACATTTCGTCGACAATCTGGTCGGCCTTCAGCAAGGGGCCTCGGCGAATGCCCCGTTCGCCATGGATGCCCATGCCGATTTCCATTTCGCCTGCACCGATTTCAAAGCCCGGTTTGCCGACTTCCGGAATGATGCAAGGGGTCAAGGCAACTCCCATCGTGCGGACATTCTCGCCTGCCTTGATGGCGATCTGTTTTACTTCTTCGAGTGAAGCTCCCTCGTCGGCCAGCGCGCCGGCCACTTTGTAGAGATAAAATATACCCGCAACGCCGCGCCGCTTTTCATGCTGCTCCTTGGGGGCCGATGCAACGTCTTCTCCGGCAATGACCTGTTCGACCTGGATGTCATCCATCTGAGCCATCTCCGCAGCCATGTCGAAGTTCATGATGTCGCCGCCGTAATTGCCAAAGATATAGAGTACCCCGGCTCCCGAATCGATGGTTCGAGTCACCTGGAGCATCTGATCCGCGGACGGCGATTGAAACACTCCTCCGACCGCGCAGCCGTCGAGCATGCCTTCTCCCACGTACCCCAGGAACAGTGGCAAATGCCCAGAACCGCCGCCTGTGGCAATGCCGACTTTGTTGGCTCGTGGCGCATTGGCTCTGACAAGACAGCGCAGAGCGCCTGCGACGGCTGCTAATTGTTCTGGATGCGCGGCGAGGATTCCTTCGACCATTTCGTCGACAAACGCGGCCGGTTCATTTAAAAACTTTTTCATCGGGAAACTCTTTGGGTTTGGGTTAGATGAAAAATCATTTCGTCTGCCGCGTTGTGTTGCGGTTTGCGTAATGATTCATAATCATGATTAGCAGCAGAAACAACCCCCAGAAAAAATCGCGGGGGGGCGATCACCTCGATTGGCACCAAGCCTCAAGTGGTCGCGCCGTTCTCCGAAGGCAGGTAGCAACCTGGCAGCTCCGGAGGAGCGATCGCGCGTAGCCCCGGGCAAACGAAACGAGCTTCCAGCGAGTTTTCGTGCAGCCCGGGGTTGATCCGTCCCCTGTGCATCGGCCGAGTCGTTCAGGTTGCCGGTCGGCGGCGGCTGACCGAGGCCGAATAGGACCGAGAATCACCGCGGCTCATTTCGGCCTCGGCCAGCCGCCGACCGTACCCAGCGCAACCTGCTCGGCCGACCATGGTTATCGACACATGACACCGCATCAGCGGCCAGGCTCGTTGCACTCGCCTAGCCTCGCCCGGGGCCAGTCCTGACGCCGCTAAGCGGCTATGCCGGTTTCACCAAAAAGCTAAAGCCTCCTTCTCATGGCCCGTAGCAGACGTTGTGCCGAACAGTATTGCGCAGAACCTGTTTCACCAGGTTCGCTATGGGGATCGCTATCGGGATCGAATTCCGCGCTTTGGCAGAGAGCAGTATCCTCCTTGATTGAGTAACCTCTACCACCCAGACGACTGAGCCTATCGAAAGGCGGTAAACATCCAGTTGCTCGTTTCTGGGCGTCAGGTTTGTTTCGATTTCAATAGCGATTTGGACTATTCTCAGAAAACTTAACCTTGCCATCTGGAGTCATGTCATGATTTAGCACCCAGCCAGGGGCCGATCAGGACGGATGAAGAACCACGCTCCCGTCGCGGCCAGATTCAAGGTCGCACCAACATAGAAAAAGGTATGGTGTGTGCCGGTCCAGGCCAGCAGGTAGGGAAAGGCGAGCGAAGTAACAAACGCCCCCAGATTGCCGGCCATATTCATGGTGCCCGAAACGGTACCGGCATGCCGGCGGCCGATGTCGATGCATACGGCCCAGGATGGACTTAGCGTCATATCGGCTCCGAGAATGGCTATCGACAGGCAAACCACGGCGCCCAGCGGCGAGTTCACCCACGCGCAGGCCGTCAAGCCTGCCGCGGCGAGGGCGAAACCGAGGATCGCGGGCAGTTGACGCGACATTTTCCAAGCGCCGTGCCGGTAGATCCGATCCACCAGCCAGCCGGAGATCCAATTGCCAACCGCGCCAGCCAAGGGGGGAGCGGCTGCGTAGAATCCCGCTTCCACCGTATCGAGCTTGTAAGTCTCTTTCATGTACGGAAACAACCACGAGAGGCAGAAGAAAAAGGTGAAATTCGAACAGAAATATTGCCCCATCACCAGCCCCATGTTGACCGATCCAAACAGAGTGCTTGCGCTGAGTTTTGGACTTTTTTCGGAGTTGTTGGCGTCCTCGTCCTGTTGCCGAGTGCGAAGGATCAATTGTCTCTCTTCCGTCGACAGGGTGGGGTGTGATTCTGGCGTGTCACGAAACCAGAAGTACCAGAAAATGGCCCAAAAGAGGCCTACGACTCCCAGCAAGACGAAGCTTGCTCGCCAGCCCAGGGTCTGTACCATCCAGGCAACCAGGGGCAACGCAAAAGCCAGGCCGATGCGTGATCCCGAGAAAATGATGCCCTGGGTGAGTCCCCTTTCGGACATGGGAATCCAGGAATAGATGGCTCGTGCACAACCGGGGAACGCACCCGCCTCACCCGCGCCGAACAGAAATCGGCAGATCATCAGGGACGAGAAATTCACGGTGGCCGCCGTAAGCCCGGTGAACAGAGACCAGAAACCGACCACCGTGGTCAGCGTCCGCCGTGGTCCCCAGCGATCCACCAACATCCCGGCAGGCACCTGACACAGGGCATAGCCGAGGGCAAAGATTGACATCACCCAGCCCATCTGAGTTTTCGTCAGGTGCAGATCGGCGGCGATGTCTCCCTCCGCCGAGGAGATGCAAGCACGATCCACATACAGCAGCAGCGTCAATAAAAAGGCGCCAAAAGTCAGCCAATATCGTTTGGGGATATTCACGAGCTTACTTTGTTACTCCAAACATGGACCGTGCTTCCTCGGTGGTTGCCGCGCGGCAGCCCATGATTTCCACCAGCGAAACGATTTGTTGCACAAGTTCGGTATTGGTTTTCGCCGGCTTACCAGGCTCCAGGCTTACGCCGTCTTCAAAGCCGACCCGAACAACCGATGCGCCCAGGCCGATGGCCGTTGCCGTCAGCGACAGGCTGTCCATCCCTTCGTGAATCAACCCCCAAGGCGTCCCTTCAGGGAGCAGCGATTTCAAGAAGAATAGAATTTCTGCTTGCGCGGGCAATGCGCCCGGGAACCCCAGGCAGAAATTGAAATGGTGAGGGCCGGGCAATACGCCCTCCCCGGCCAATTTTAACACGTTGGAAATCATGCCCGCTTCAAAAATTTCCAGTTCGGGAACAACCTGGTTGCGGTGCATTTTCTCGGCCCAGAAGCGGATGTCGGGGAGGGTATTGATATAAACTCCTTCACCGATGGAGGCCGATCCCATGTTGAGTGAAGCCGTTTCGACTCTCGGGTCATCGAGTGACACGCAACGTTCTTCCAGCGAAAGATCGCAAATGCCGCCCGTGGAACCTTGAATCAAGATGTCCGACTCTGCCCGAATCAGATCCAAGGTCCAAGAGAACTCGGTAAGATCAGCCGTCTGTTCCCCCTCGCGGTCTCGAACGTGGAGGTGGACCATGGTCGCGCCCGCCTGAGCGCAGGAGATCGCTTCTCGAGCGACTGCATCGGGCGTTACCGGGTTGCATGAAGGTTCGCGGATATCAGCACCCACAGGGGCCACCGCTACCACCACCGGGCGTTTTGAAATGCCCTGCTGGGGCGTGTCCTGCATGGCGGTCACCTGAGAGTGGGAAACCGGGCCCGCGGCGCTCGTCTCGCTGCGTTTGTCGCTTGACCTCTTCGTGTCGTCTGCCATCGTCGAATTCTCCTCGGAAAAAGACCTAGCCATGAGTCATTGGTTATCCTGGTTCAATAGCCGCTTGGCTTCGGCAAAACCGGAGTATCCTACTTGCAACACGGGCACTTTGGTTTCATGCTGGATCTGGGCAAGGCTGATCTGGCCAAGAACCAGTACGTCCACCTGCTCGGCCAGGCGGTCCATCACTTGATGGACCCGCTCGTCGTGCTTCGGAATGTCGCCTTGCTGTCGATATTCAAAAGCCTTTTCATCGCACTCCACGAGAATTTCGATGGGCTTGCCGATTTGGCCGGCTTCGTGCTCCAATAGCTGTCGGGTGGCTGCGGGACTCGTAGCGACGGTACCGACGATTCCCAGACGACTGCCCAGACGAACCGCTTCCTTGGCCATCGGTTCGTCGATATTGAACACCGGAATCGAAACATAATTTCGGGCGGTGCGAGAACCGATGCCAACCGTGGTGCAGGTGCACATGGCTACGTCGGCTCCCATCGCTTCGGCCGCCAGGAAATAATGCTGCAGCCGTTTGATGACAGCCGGCGTGGCACCGCCGTGATCCAACGATTCGGCCAGCAGCGAATCGTCCATGATGTTGAAGACTTCGAAATTGGGGTTTTCCCGCAGCCAGGGATCGGCAAAGGGGCTGTTGATGACCTTGGCATACCAGTTGACCGTATGGATCAGCGCTAATTTTTTTTTGGCCATGATAAGGACTCGCTTTCGTTTATGGACATGAAATGGCTCGACATGTCAGCCTCGGTAACAATTTCCAGCTGTCTTGTCCCCTGCGTCTAAGCTTCCCTTTGAATTATCTGTAGCACTTTTAGCCGTCTGATAATAAGCGTGAATCGCCGGGGTCTGGAACCTTTTTTCGTGGCGGTTGCATACTTGCCCCGGGGAAATCGGTTTGGCCACGAAAAAAAGTTCCAGACCCCTTCCTCACGGTGGAGTCTACTTCAGACGGATAAAATGTTACCGTTATCTTAAGCTGTCGACGGTCTCGGCCAGTGCGCTGGGGTTACCCACATTGCCGGGGAAAACAATGTACACCATACCAGGATAGCGACTTTCGGATCCCAGCCGCCAAACTGGCACGCCAGGCAGAATCTGGCCAAGAACCAACCCTCGCTTTACGTTCAGCGCTTCGGTCGCTAGGTCGCTGGATGTGATTCCACCTTTGGCTAGCAAGTAACGCGGCCGCGTAGAGATCTTGCGCACCACGTCGACCAGGCCACTGGCAATACGTTGACCCACCGACAGGTTGCTCATGGCATTGACGTCCCGGACCAGCTTTCGGCTGGTCGAAATCATTACGTCTTGCCCAAGCGTCAAGCCGTGATTGGCCTGGTCGGCGACGCGCAGAATTTCTGCCTGGCGGCGCTGGTCGTCCAACATTGCCATCACTTCGAGTTCCACACACTGCATATCGGCCAGCCTGGACAATACTTCCACCTGATTGGTCGATCGAGTCACGTGCGAGCCGACCACCACCAGCCCGCCACCGCGAGGTGGTAGATCGAGTTCGCTTCGTTCGAGCAAAACGCGAGATTCCATGCCGGTCCGAACACGTACGAAGGAAGCCGCCGTGCGGTAAAGAAATTGTTTACCTTCGCCTTCTGCCACCAGCAATGCGGCAGTCAAAACCTCCAAATCCCGATCGGCCACCGCGTTGACCACGCACACCTGGCCGCCACGCAGGCGCCGGAGATGCTCGACCACGGCTTCAGGTCCTTCGCGGCGGAGCGTCTCGAGGCTAATCGAGGCCACGCGGTCGGCAGCGATTCGTCCCGCCGTTTTTTCTTCGACCCATTGCCGCAGGTCGGACGATCGGTAACCAAATTCCGCATCACGGGCGAACTCCGTTTCCCCCGCCGGGATCAAGCAGTCGCCGTCCGCCACATAGTGGACGTCGTGGATGGTGTAGCGACCGCCTTCGAGAAAATAAGGGACCAGCAACCAGGCATCGAAATCAGTTTCCAGAGAACTGGCAAGAGCTTCTACTTCAGCCGGAAAATGCCCTCGAAGGGTCGAATCGCTACGACTGATCACTACAAAAGGACGTTTTGCCAGCCGACTCGCCGCGACCAGATTACGACCGATCTGGCGATTCAATTCCGCGGCCTGATGGCTGGGCAGGCTGCGAGAATTGGTCAGCACATAGAATACCTGGCCATCGCTCTGAAGCTCATGGACTAACGCCTCAGTGGTCCATTCGGTCAACACCGGCACGCCGTGAACCGTTTGTGTGCCCGTGGGGTCGTCGTCCAGAACAACGACCATTCGCCTGCTGGAGCGTACTCGTTGCTGGATTTCCGGCAACAGGTTGCTTGGCCACACAGCGGGTAAGTTTGCATTGACCGCAACGGTCGAGAAATATTTTGCAGACACAGCGGCTCTATTTCGAGTAATCGTTGGCAGTTTAGCCAACGCATAATCGGCCTGGGTGTACAATCCCTATATAACATATTATAACGGAACACAAACGTTTGTGCAATCTTGCGTCGCAAAACTTGAGAATTCTTGACAATCGAGGCGTGTCGGTTAGAGTTGGAAGCGGCCTGCCTTTTCAAGACTCATGAATCGCTGTGAATACTCAAGTGCTATGTGTTGTACCGAAGGGAAACCCGCAATGAGAACCAAGAGAGTCTCTATCAACCGGTGAGGTTTTATTCATGTACTTTAGAAAAAATGTTCGACGAGTCGCAGTGACTTTGGCCTGCACCATGCTTATCGCAAATATTCTTATCGCAAATATTGCGCCTGCCCAACAAACCATCAAGAGCCAAACCATCAGAGGCCAGAAAACGGACAAGAGTCCGCCCATGGAAGGTTCCAAAACGGTTTGGCATCCACTTACGATCACTTTTACCGGCCCGGAAGCTTCGGAATCAGACAGCTCCCCCAACCCGTTTCTGGACATTCGCCTGAATGTTGTTTTCAAGGGGCCTTCGGGACAAGAATATGTTGTGCCCGGTTTTTTTGATGGAGATCTCCGGGGGGGATCACGTGGCGATATCTGGCGGGTCCGGTTTGCGGCCGACCAGCCGGGAACCTGGCAGTACCAGGCTTCCTTCCGAACGGGGCCAGGCGTAGCCATTGAGCACGCACCGGATGCAGGAAAACCGCTCACTGTTTTCGACCGGGCCGGCACGATGGTGATTGCGCCACGCGACCCGGATGCGCCTGGTTTTTTGAAGTGGGGCCGGCTCGATTATGTCGGCAAACACTATTTGAAATTCAAGGAAGGTCCCTACTGGATCCGGGGAGGAACCGATTCGCCCGAAAATCTTCTGGCCTATGCTGGTTTTAAGCGAACCGTACCCAGCCATCACTACGCGGACCATGTTTCAGACTGGCGTCCGGGTGATCCTGATTGGGGTGACGGTAAAGGCCGCGGTATTATCGGTGCACTCAATTACCTGGCAAGCCGGCATGTCAACAGCATCTACTTTCTTACCATGAACGTGGGCGGTGATGGCCAGGACGTTTGGCCTTGGACAAGCCCGATCGATCGCGCGGGAAATCCCAACAACGACAACTTACACTTTGACACGGGCAAGCTGCGGCAATGGGAGAGGGTGTTCGCCCATGCCCAGCGCCAGGGAATTGCCTTGCATGTGGTGCTCAACGAAGCGGAAGAAGCCAACAAGCGCGAGCTCGACAATGGCGAACTTGGTCCAGAGCGAAAACTGTACTACCGGGAAATGGTTGCCCGCTTTGGCCACCACCTGGCCCTGCAGTGGAATCTGTGTGAGGAGTACAACATCGCCTTCGACTATGGGCCCGAGCGGGTGCGTGCCTTTGCCGAAGCGATTCGTGCCATCGATCCTTACGACCATCCCATCACCGTGCACAGTGCCGGCAATCCGGTCGAGGCACTTCGGTTCACGTTCGGCGACGCACGATTCGACATGACCTCGATCCAGTGCAACCAGCAACCCGTTCACGAAGTCACCGAAACGATTTATCGAGAGACGGAGAAGTCGGGCCGCCCATTGCCAGTGAGTCTTGATGAGTTCACCATCGATCGAGGCCAGCGGGCGTCATTCCTTCCCGTCAATGATGCTGAGGGCCACCGGCGCGAGAAAATTTGGCCGATCTATTTCTCCGGAGGTATGATTGAGTTCATTCTTGGAGATTTGCTCGGCACGGACAGTTTCAAAACGCCTGAACTCGACAAGTTGTGGCAGTATCTCTGGTTTGCTCGAAATTTTCTGGACCAAAACGTGCCTTTTTGGGAAATGGAACCGGCTGACGCGTTGCTGCAAGGCGGCGGCACCATTGGGGTGGGCATCGGCAACGGCAATTCGGTACCGCTGGGACCGCAAGTCCTTGCCAAACGAGGCGATGTTTACGCGGTTTATCTGCCTACCGGCAGCTCTACTGGAAAACTTGATTTATCAGATTTGCCGGGCTCAGCCACGCTGCGTTGGTACAATCCTCGCACGGGAGAATTTGTCGGGCGGCCAAGGAAAATCGTTGGCGGCGGACCGGTTGTGTTAGGCCCGCCCCCTGCGGAGACCGACCTGGATTGGGTCGTTTTAATTGCCCGGCAGGAAAGTTCGGGACCATCGGGCGATACTGCTGGTCAACAGACGCAATATCCCGGCAAACATTGGGAATTGCGTTCCGCGGAATCGGTGGGGCTCGACTCGGACAAGCTCGACGCTTTCGTACAGGGTTTGGGTGGCGATGGGTGTATCGTCAAGGATGGTACCTTGATCAAGACCTGGGGCCGGTTCGATCAGAACGGCGATTGGGCTTCGGCGGCAAAACCGGTCTTGAGCACGCTTCTGCTGCTCGCCGTCCAGGAAAAACGGCTTGCCAGTGTCGACACCCTGGTTAAGGAAGTGGGATGGTCCCTTGCCGAAAAAGATGCCCCGATGACCTTTCGCCATCTGGCGAATATGGTCAGTGGATACGCCTGCGGCGAGGCGCCCGGTAAAGCTTGGGGATATAACGATTTTGCCATCCAGCTCTATGCCAAGTCGTTGGAAAAAGTTTTCCAGCAACCACTCGAGCAGGCGCTCACGCAGCGTCTGGACGTCCTGAGGTTCGAGGATGGCACCCTGTTTGGTTCACGCCATGGTACCGGGGTGACGGCGAGCCCGCGCGATTTTGCCCGTCTCGGTTGGTTGTGGCTCAATCGGGGGCGATGGAATGGCAAGCAACTCCTGTCGAGCCCTTTGATGGAACAATTTCTCCGCTCGGGCGTACCGGCCGACTTGCCCCGCACTTCGATGCCAGGAAGCGACTACCTGGGGATCGGAACCTACGGCGGTGGCACCAACCAGACTCCCTACGGTCCCGGGGGTTACGGTTTCAATTTGTGGTTTAATAGCAGACTCGCTTCTGGCGCGATTGTCTGGCCTGGCCTGCCGGAGGACGCCTGCCAGGCCAACGGCATGTGGAATCGGGATAGTGTAACGATGATCCCGAGCCTGCGCATGGTAGTGGCCGTGCGCGGTGCCAAGCAGACCCCCTTCGCCCCTGGCGATGCGTCAAACCATTTCAACCGGATGCTGGCATTGCTTGCCCAGGCCGTGGCTAGGTAATTCATGCAACATCCAGGCTAGTCGGACCGGGATGGACCAGCGGAAACCTACCTTTGGACCCTATTATGCACCTGATTCAACGACTACTCTTATTGGCAATCTGTTGGATCACAATCGTCTCCTGTCTGCCTGGAGTGGCACTGGCCGACGATGCGGCGGAAAATTCGGACTCCCAGATTGCCCCCATCGCAGCCAAACTGGCGGGATTGCGTGTATTGATTCTGGACAGTGTCGTCAAATTGCGTGCAGGGGAGGCAATCGTATGATCTGGCGCGTGCTATTCATGGGAATGTTAGTTTCCTCTCTTATCACTCCACCAGCCTTCTGCGGCACCGATGCCGCTTCCCCGCGTTTACCCGATGGTATGCCGCCTGTCATCATGGCCTGGTTCATGACCCAGGATGATTTTTCGACCGACAGCTACAAGACGTTTCTCGATACTGGTTCTCTCGCTACCGCGCGATTGCCTATCAAGAACGGACCGGCGGCAGGGATCTCCTCCGCGACACGTTACGGATGACGTACGGTGAGCGTGGCGGACAGCGTCGGCGGCAGGCGTCCATCAATCATTTCCTGGCCATGTCGACCGAGCGGAATGCCGAAATCGAGCGTGATTTCTACAATACCACCAAAAAGGTTTTCGGTCCGTCCGCCATCGTCGCCACGCATCCAACCTGGTATCCCTTTCCGGGACGCCGCGAATTCAAGAAAAACGGTCTCCATTGGTGGCAGGCGCCCCGCGACCTGGCCCAGACGGATGAGATGACTCCGTATTGCGTTCGCACGGCCCTCTGCAAAAAGTGGAACAGTCCATGCTGGTGGAATATGTACTACTCGTCAAACCGGGCCGATTACGACGTCGAGGTCTGGTCGAGCGCCCTGGCCGGCGGCCGGATCGACTATCATCCGGTCTATCCGCGGACGCAGGGAATGAGCTTTGCTGAAAGTTATCGGTCCTTGCTACACGGCGGGCTCATGCGAGCGGACTGCCGTATCCGCCTGCTTAACTTCATCACCAAGAGTCCTTTAGACTGTCCCGTGGCCGTTCTTTTTGGCCACGCCTGCGCGATGAACTGGGCCGGCCCAGCCTACGACGATGTGGGCATGGCCCTAAGCGACGGGCTGTGGCGGGCCGGCTTCCCTGCCGACCTGATTCCTACGACCGAGATCACGGACAAGGCACTGGTTGTCGATGACGACGGCTACGTGCGGTATGGCTCCCAGCGCTATCGGGCAGTCATCCTCTATCATCCCGAGTTCGAGGAGCCCTCCCTGGCACGGTTTTTCGCTCACGCCAGCAAGGGCAAGACCACACTCTACCGGGTGGGTGACTGGACCCGTGACTTTAACGGGGACGCCTTCCCTGGCAATCAAACGCTGCCTCGAACGATGGTCGTGCTGCCCGATGCGGATGCGACGACCACCACCCTCAGCAAAAGGCTGCGACAATTGGGAGTCGAGTCCCAGGCTCCGGCAACCCGCACCCTGACACGATTCCAAAGACAGAGCGCCGCACCCCCGGCGCGCGGCCGCTGCCACCTCATCGACGGGACAGTCATTCTACTCGCCGGCGAGAAGGAAGTTGCTGGCGACCCCATCCAGGCTACCTTCAATGTCAGAGGCCATTCGGTGAGCGTTGACGCGATCGGCCTGGTGGCAGTTCGCATCTCGGGGGACGGAGATGTTGATGCGATCGCCACAGGCGGGCTCAAGCGTTTTCATGGCCCAAATCTGGACATCGAATTGCCGACTCGTATTGATCTGGCGCTCTGGCGTGACCAAGACCACGTTTGGCACGGCGTCGTTCGGGGTTTGGATGGAACGATTCCCGAAGTCCTGAGCCGTCTCACCCACGATTGGTTTCGACTCGAACTACCCATCCCAATCCAGCCCAAGACAACGAAGGGTGTGAAAACGGGAAAATAATCTAAGAGCCTATCCCAGAACCCCCACTCTGCACTGCTGTCATGCCGATGTGACAAGTTCTGAGACAGGCTCTAAGTTGCCCGCAACTTGGGAAACACGATCCCGCCTTCGGGGATGCGCTGCCACTTGAGCTCAACGGGAAAAGGCTCCACCTGCCAGATCTTGCGGCAATAATCGTGGATGGAGCGGTCCGATGAAAACTTGCCCATGCGGGCCGTGTTGAGGATCGACATCCGGGTCCACTGCTCCTGGTCCCGGAAGGTTTCGCTGACTCTGTCCTGACAGTCGACGTAGTCCTGGTAGTCGGCAAGCAGGAGGTAGGGGTCGTCGTGAAGCAGGGAGTCGACCAGTGGCCGGAACAGGTCGCGGTCGCCGTGGGAAAAGTGCCCCGAGGTGATCAGGTCGATGACCGCCCGCAACTGCGCATTATTATTGTAGATGTCGACGGGGTTGTAGCCGGCGGCCTTTCGCTGCATCACCTCTTCCACCTGGAGACCGAAAAGAAAGAAATTCTCTGCCCCTACCTCCTCCCGGATTTCGACATTTGCCCCATCCAGGGTGCCGATGGTCAAGGCCCCGTTCATGGAAAATTTCATATTGCCCGTACCCGAGGCTTCCTTGCCCGCCAAGGAAATCTGTTCGGACAGATCGGTCATGGGATAAACCATCTGGCCAATCTTGACGTTGTAATTGGGAATAAAAAAGACCTTGAGCCGGTCTCCCACCTCCGGGTCGGTATTGATGACCTCCGCCACCGAGGTGATGAGTTTGATCATCCGTTTGGCCATGAAATAGCTCGGCGCGGCTTTGCCGCCAAAGACAAAAAACCGGGGAGTGAGATCGATGTTCGGATTGGCCTTGATCCGGTGATAAAGGGTAATGATATGCAGCACGTTCAGATGCTGCCGCTTGTACTCGTGAATGCGTTTCACCTGCACATCAAACATGGCTTCGGGGTTGGCCACGGTGCCACTGGTCTTGAAGGCATACTCGGCCATTTCCCTTTTATTCGCCTCTTTGACTTTACGCCAGGCCTCCCGAAAGGACGTATCTTCCACCAGGTTTTCAAGTTTTTTTAGCTCATCCAGATGGGTGATCCAACCCTCGCCGATGGCATCGATCAGCAGCCTGGTCAGGCGCGGGTTGCTCAGGGCAATCCAGCGGCGTGGCGTGACCCCGTTGGTGACATTGTGAATCTTGCCAGGATACATTTCATGGAAATCTTTCAGGGTATGTTTGCGCAGCAGGTCCGTATGCATGGCAGCAACCCCGTTGATGGCTTTGCTGCCGACACTGGCCAGGTTGGCCATGCGTACGTATTTGGGCCCGGCTTCATCGATTATCGACATCCGGCTGAGACGCGTATTGTCACCGGGAAATTTCAGCCGCACCGCATCGAGAAATCGGCGATTGATTTCAAGGATGATTTCCAAGTGTCTGGGTAACAGAGTGCCGAAGAGATCCAGTTGCCATTTCTCCATGGCCTCGGGTAGCAGGGTGTGGTTGGTATAGCAGAGTGTTTTGCAGGTGATGTCCCAGGCCTGGTCCCACTGGTAATGGTGGATATCCAGGAGTAGTCGCATCAGCTCCGGCACGGCAACGGCGGGGTGCGTGTCGTTGAGCTGACCCTGAAAATGAACATGGAAATTGTCCAAGCTGTCATGCATGAACAGGTGGGTGCGGATCATGTCCTGCAGGGAACACGAGACAAAAAAGTATTGCTGCTCAAGCCGCAGCCGTTTCCCCTGGAACTGTTCGTCATTGGGATACAACACCTTGGTGATGTTTTCGGCAGCCATCTTTTCTTCCACGGCGCCGAAATAATCGCCCACGTTAAACTCTTCAAAATCAAAGGACTGGGGTGCTTCGGCACTCCAAAGGCGCAGAAGGTTGACATTGTTGACCTTGTAGCCGGGGATCGGGGTATCGTAGGGGACGCCGTTGATAACCCGGCCGGGAAGCCAACGCACCCGCCGCTTGCCCTTTTCATCCTGGTAAATCTCGGTATGGCCGCCAAATCCGACTTCGCAATCCATGTCCGGTTTCTTGATCTCCCACGGATTGCCGGGATGCAGCCAGCGGTCACTCAGCTCCTTCTGCCAGCCATCTACGATCTCCTGGTCAAACATGCCGAACTCGTAGCGGATACCATAGCCAATGGCGGGGATTTGCAGGGTGGCCAGGGAGTCGAGGTAACAGGCCGCCAGTCGTCCCAGTCCGCCGTTGCCCAGGCCCGGCTCTTCCTCGTGAGCCAGGATTGCCTGAAGATCGAGACCCGTTTCCTTGGCTGCCTGGGCCACATCCTCATACAACCCCAGGTTGATGAGGTTATTCCCCAGATGGGGACCCAGCAGAAATTCGGCGGAAAGATAGCAGACTATCTTGCTCTCTTTATCCAGCAAGGCCTCCACGGAGTTGACAAAAAGATGCTGCATCCGGTCACGCACCGTGTAGGCTACCGCAAGGTAGTAGTCGTTCAAGGTGGCGGTACGGGTCGTTTTGCCCTGTTCATAAAAAAGGTTATAAGCAAATGCACGCTTGAGTTTATTGATATCCACGGTGTCCCCTTATCCTATTCCCGAATAATATTATCTTGGCGATTTGCCAGTGAGCAGTGTTGTAGAACCACGTCCGAGCTGCTCGAATATCGTCACCGCGTCGCCAAACTCCAGCTCCACCGGCTCCACGCGATCGGCGCTGATGAGCACGGAAATTCCCGCCCAGGTATCGGGCGAACCGGGCAGGTAGACAGCCACGAGCCCATGGTCAGTCCGTTCGATCTCGAAACCGAGACGCTGCGAATCGTCGTAACGAACCAACACGGGCACCATCTGCGGCCGGGCTTCCTGGCCGCCGATGCTGTCGGCCATCTGATCCTTTAAAATTGCATACCGGGGAAAGAGCAGGAGAAGGTATTTCTCAAAGTTTTCGGTGATGCGCTTGCCCAGAGACCGCCGAGCCAGCAAACCCGCAGCAAAACATAATAAAAGCACGATGAGGATGGCCAGCAAGACCAGCAAACTGATTCCCCGTGCTGTTCTGACCTCGATGTGATCACCGAGGAATTCGGCAACTGACATGACGATCGGTACCACCTGGCCGATCAGAGCGCCGATCACGATGAGCGGCAACAGGAACAGCAAACCCCCGATGGCGGTCGTTTTCAGAAACCGTATCATTTTTTCAGGTTTTCCAAGGAACCAAAAGAAACGGAGAGGACGAATAGGAAAGCCAGGATAAGGCATTGGCATCCTGAGAGATAGACCATCAATCCTGCTGTCGGATCTGGAAACTTGCCGGTGTGAAGAGCTTTAGCCCGACCATTGACGTTCGGTAGCGGGCAACGATCTCGCTCGCCAGCCCCGTATAGCCGATGTCGAAATGCGTCTTGAAGACGACGATTACCCGTTCCACCCGCGAGGTCGGCTCCGGGCCGGCAGGAGCAGGTACTCCGTAGCTCCGAGCCGGCGAGAGCGTCACGATGCTCACCAGGAGGATCGAGTGGAGGCAATACAGCGTGGCCGCTGGCTGTGTCATGGCTTCCTCCGGACCACAAGCTGGCCTTGCCACAACTTCGGACTCTTGGTTCTGACAACCAGCCGGAGACCGGTCCGGCCTTTTGCGTCCGGTGTCACCTGAGCCGTGCGATTGATATTCCAGGCCAGCGGCCGTTCCAAGCGCGTGAGCAGACGTGGTGCTTCGGTATTGGCCATCACCACCACGGCGCTTTGGACTTCCAAAGTGCCACCGCCTCCCGTTTGGCGGAATTCGACTTCATACTGGCCCGGTTGGCGCACGATCGATGTGAGATCGATGCCGACCTTCTGCCATTGCGGGCTGAGCTCAACCCGGTCCCAGCCGGCAACACGTTGCCATGGTGTAGGCTCAAGGCCGACGGTCGCCGGGATCCCCTCGCCCTGCGGCGCTTCGTACGCCGCGAAGCTTCGGAGCACCGGTTCGCCGACCGCGGATGTGACACGCAGCCGCAGGCCGGAGAGTTGTACGGTATCGATCATGTCGATCTTCTTGTAGCCGATCGACTCGCCATCGAGCAGTGGCTTCCACGATCCGCCGACCAGACCATCGACGGTGTATTGGCGAACAATCTGACCGTGACGAATGTCTTCCATCGTAACGATTCGATTGACGGCGGTCTGCTGGTCAAAACGGATTTCCAGATTTTGACCGGCTCCGGCCACTTCGCCTTTTTTCTTTTCGAACATTCGACGGATAGCCTGGCCAAACTCCTCGTAACGCCGGACATGCGATTCGGGGATTCGGCCCGTCGTGTCGGGCGTGGCGTTCAGGAGCAGGACGCAGCCACGGCCGACCGACTTGAGATAGATGTCCATCAGACGCTCGAGATTTTTGATCTTTGGATCCGTGTCGGGCGCCCAGAACCATTTGTGGTCGAGCAAGGTCGTGTCCATTTCCATCGGCAGCCAGACATCACCGTCCGGATCGCTATGCCGACCGGTCGACACCCCGCTCAGCGCATCCTGCCGTTTGACGGTTTGCCACGTCGGGTAGGGGGCGATGCCCTTCTCATTGCCGGGCCAGCGGAGCGTTGCGTGGGGGCCTTGGAACACCATCGCTTTGGGGGCATATTTCCGCAGAATATCACCGAGTTCAACGACACAACTGCCATCGAACCAGACTTCTGCGACGGGCCCGTACCGGGTGAGTACTTCCGTCCATTGCCGGCGCAGAATCTCATTGTACGCGTCCTGCCTGGCGGGATCCTTGGTCCGGCCGCCACTGCCGATTCCAGCCCCCCACTGGTCATCGCCGGGATAGATGTAGATCCCGAGTTTCAGCCCATGCTTCCGGCAGCTTTCGGCCAACTCGGCCAGGACATCTCCTTGACCGTCCTTGTAGGGCGTACTCTTGATACTGTAGTCGGTGGTGTCCGTTTGCCACCAGCAAAAACCGCCTGTGTGCTTGGCTACGAACAAGATCTGCTTTGCACCGAACGATTGGGCTACTTCACACCATTGGTCCGTGTCGAGCTGTTCCGGATCGATTTCGCTGAGCGGCGTGGAATGGTCGTCATACTCCCGGCCTTGCCAGGTGCAGGGATCGAGTGCCAAGAACATTTCGATTTCCATTTCATGCCAGGCGACTTGCTCGGGCGTTGGCTTGCCGTGGTTGGCCGGGCCGGTTTGCCTGGGTTCCGGATCTGCTGGAGAGCCGGCGCCGAGTTCACGGCCAGCACAAGTGGCCAAGACAACCACAACGGCCAGTAGCACGAAACGCATTGCCGCCCGTGAAAACCGCGTGTTTGAAGTCTGTGAATTCGAAACTAATGAATTGGATAAGCCGTTCTCTGCTGCCCGTTCATGGCTGTGTGACATGACTCTAATCTCGCATCAAGGTTCATTCCGTTCACGATATCCGAGTTGGTTCGTTACGGTTTGTTGTGATTCTGGTTTGTATCGTCCCATGCGACTGGTTGTCCATTGGCTTTCGCCCATTTCATGGTGGCCATGAATTTTGGGGCGTCCCGCGGAGCTTCGTCGGCGTACTGCAGGATTCCCCAACTCCCCCATTTACTCCATCGGCTGACCGAACTGAAGACGCACATCAGGTCTCCACCGGTTTCTTGCCAGCGGTTGTAGTAGGCGGTGTAGAGCGCTCCCATTCGTGGATGAACGTTGACCGCATGCAATAGCCGAGTAAGCTTCTCATTGTTCTCGCCACCGGCCACGCCAACTGCATGTTGGCCCGCCTCGTAGGCGATCAGACGCAGCCCGAAGCGATCGGCCAGTACCTTTTGCCGCTCTATCGCTGCAACCGCTTCAGGAAGCGATTTCTTTTCAAGCCGGTCCAATACCTGGTCCGTGGTCCAGTCCTGGACTTCCTCTGCGCCAGGTTCGCCGCCAGGCCGAAGGTTCAGCGAGATATAGGGGGCGATGGCGAGGGCATCGGCATGGCGGTAAGCATTTTGGAACTTGAGCACTTGTTCCGAAACATAGGGGTTGGCAGCTTGAGTCGGTAGGACCCGCACAAACCGTTTTGCGTCGCCAAAGACATCTTCCCAGATACGAAAGATCTCAACGGACCGGGAGGCGGTGAAACGCCAGGCCGCTTCCCATGGTTTGTCCGCCAGGCCAAGCCGTTGCCCCTGCTCGGCGGCATAGCGATGTTGCGCGAAGATCCTGTTCCAGACCTCGTTCGAGTATTCCAGGTAGACGATCCGCTTCGGGTCGAGGCGTCCTTGGACCAAAGTCGCTAGTCTTCGCACGAAATCGTCATCCGCGGCATGGGGGATACATAGCCAAGGGTCGGCCTCGAGCCGGTTGGCCAGGTCGATCAGCAATTCGGCCGGCATGCCACGCGTCGTCCAGGTAGCGTCATCCGGTCGCGGCCGATCAGACCAGACGTGGATCCTCGAATTGTTGGTTTTCATGAAATCCATAAACCGAATTACCGCCATGCCTTGCCAGCGGCGCAAGAAGGCCGGATGCCATGGATGATCCCTGACAGCGACAGTAGCAAATCCCGGCATGAGGACTTGGATATTGTGAACTGGGTTCACGGGACTGGTTTCTCGCAAACGCAGAAAGATGGCTCCGCGTGACGCGTCGACTCGGACCACCATGCGGCCAGGTTTTCGCCAGATAACTTCCGTCGCTGCGCCCGCCAGTTCGATCCGGCCGTCCCCGTCGTAGAGGACCGTATAGTCACCGCTCGGGTAATGCCCCCCCTCGATCGTGCAGAGAAGTGTCTCGGCCCAGCAGTTTGGCGCAAGCTGTTTGACCCAGCCCTGCTGGTCCAATTCCAGCGTTGGCCCCTTGCCCCAGCCAGCTCCCTCTCTCTGGCTGATCCAGCGCCGCGATAGCCGAAAAACATCGACAAACGGCAACTCCGTATTCCAATCTGCGGGCCCGGCCAGATTGATGCCAAGTCGGGCCGTGGCAGCCGGCGGTTCCGCGGCCATGCAATGGCCTTCCGGGCAGTCGACAAGCCATGCCGACGCCGAACAAAACAGCAATCCCAAATGAATACGGATCGAGGGCAGGTTGAAAAAGGACAGGTTGAAAAAGGACATGCATACAATGAGGTTGAAAGGGGAAGTGAAAAAGAGTGAAAAAGAAGTGAAAAAGAAAGTGAAAAAGAAAGTGAAAAAGGAGAGTGAAAAAGGACAGGCAATGGGTGGGAGAGTGAAAAAGAGAGTGAAAAAGGACAGGCAATGGGTGAAAAAGAGGCAATGAATGAAAAACGACCCAATGGCTCATTATCGTGAGCAATCTGGGAATTAGCCAGTAGAAATCGTGAGGGCCGCCTACCGGTCGCTAGATTTTCTGCCAGTCAGGCCTATTTCGCCTGGTTTTAGAACCACTCAGGCCAGAAATGTGTGTATGGTTTTACGCAACTCGGTGTTGAAGAAAGTTTGCACAAGCAGACATCCGCGGCTTGGCTGGCGGCTAAGCGGAGCAGCCGCAGAGGTTCGCCAGATGATGACACCCACGGCGTGCCGCCGCCGCTTGCAGCCGTTCTCGGGAAAAAGAAAACGCCACCCCCAGAAGCCGGTTCCGCTTGAACAGCCGCTCGAGAGTTCCCGTCCAAGTCTTGGCACTGGTTCCCAACCGCTGCAGGATCGACTCGACCTCGGTATCCACATGCGCCTTGCCCTCACGCGCCAAACGACTGGTCCAGTCGACCAACCGGAGATATTGGGCCAGTGAAAAACCGTCCAGCATCCCGCGCCGGCCAGAGGTCTCCTCTCCAGCCTGCTCTGACAGATCTGCAAACGGGCATAACCATAAGCCTTGTTCCAACTGCCTGGCCATGGCAGACGCGATGGGGCGTCCCTCGTCCGTCTGGGCAAGCGCCTGTTGCAGTTCGTCCATTTGCCCCTGTTCACGGCAGTGCTCTAAGCGTGCCTTAAGCGAGGTATGTTTCGACTCCTCGGGAACTTGCACCAGGCCGGCGGCCATCGGGTTGAGGTCGACATAGGCGCAGGTGGCTAGCAAAGCCTCTTCATCGAGCAGTGCGATCGACTTGTAACGCGCCTCCCAAAAGGTGCCGCGGCAGTCTTCCTCGCGGTTTGCCAACCGGGCAAGCGGTTCCTTGAGACACTTCATGAACCAGCCCAAGTCGGCCAGACGCTGCCGTGTTTCGGCAATCCAGACGCTGTTTTGGAGCTTCTGCTCGATCCACGCTTCGCTCACTGAAATCGTCTTACGCTTCTTGTCTCGCGGTGGATAGAGCCGCCCCCACCGCTCGGCCACCTCGCGATCGGACCACTCGTCAACCAAACAGGAGCCTTCCAGTCGGATCACG
>JAJRWS010000668.1 GCA_024276705.1 Planctomycetota bacterium
CTCCGCCTCAATCTCGGGCGGAATGGCGATGCGGCTGGAAGACTGCTTCTTTGACATTGCAGCATTTGGCACGAAAACCATGCTCGATGTCTATAGCAATTTCAAAATAATCTCTCACCGACCTGTGAACGGTTGCCGGGATATCCCATCCCTCCAGTCGGGCAAGAACCGGGTTACCTTTAGTTGCGAGCATGCTCAAGCTCCCACTCCTCGCGCCCAAGTCACCCTCATCACCCACGGCGATCCGCTTTAGGCGAATCGACGAATACCACGATCGATGGATAGACGTAGAAAGTTTGCGCGGTGAAAATAGCACACACCAGGAACACCATCACGAGTAGCACGGCGTTTCCTGTCAGGCCAGCTCTGTTTTCAACTTGGAACGATCTCGAATAGCGGCAACGAACATCACCAGGTTAATCCCTGTCGCAATCGTCGGACTGGAAATTTAAGAAAAGCAACGTATCTTAGACGATATGCGACTGCCAAACCAGGAAGGGGACGGGATCGAACAGAACTGGTGGTTTACGGACGGGAGTCAATGAGTGATGGACAATTGTAAAATGGACCGCTACCGCGCAGCAGGTCAAGTTAGCGCCCGTTCGCGGCACCAGCGGCATAAGTCCTGGAAGTAGGCTGACGGATCGGGTTCGAATTCGAGTGTGTGCGAGGCGTCCGGGTACTCGATAATCTGTTTGCCAGGACAGCTCAACTTAGCAAAAAATGCTCGCAGTTTTGCATTGGCGGAAATCGGGTCGTCTCCGGCCAGCATGAGCAAAGTCGGAACACGGATCGTCTCGGGGCTTTCAGTGGCGAAACGAACCAGGCGCTGGTTCGCCAGGGCGAAACCGATCGTCATCTTGCGCAACGTCAACGGATCGCTAGCGATGAAGGCTTGCTGTGACTCCGAGCCGGTAAAGAGGGCCGGATCCTGAAGGGGGATCGTGACCTGCCGAGCGTGCAACCGGAGGATTTCGGCGACACGCAGTGCGGCACGCTGCAACAGGGTCGCCCCTTTCTTGGAATAGAGCCCCGGACAGATCAAGCCGAGACCGCACAGCAGTTCGGGCCGACGCCGGGCAACCGCCACCGCCAGGGTTCCCCCCCAACTGATTCCCAACAGCAGACGGGGGGCTTCTTTTGGCAAGGACTCGAGATAGGTCTCCACATCCCGAGGCCATGTTTCCCATCGATCCACGTCACCCGATTGCAGCGAGTTCATTCCCGAACCGCGCCGATCGAGCATATGAACCGAAAAACCGGCGCTCGCCAGAGTATCGCAACTGGCCAGATACCAACCGCCATGGCTGACGATCCCATGCAGAATCACCACATGCGCCAAGGGGTTTTCGACCTGCCATTGCCGCGTGGCCAGACGGTATCCGTCCGGGGCCACGAACCGGTGGATTTGCGAGTCAACTTTCGACATCGGCGGGTTTACTCCAATGGGTGTCGCTGCCGCTGTACGCTACAACGGGCCAGGCGGCCACGGTGGACAGTCACTCCGAGGCCCGGCCCGGTCAGGGCCGGAGCACGGCCGCCGTAACCAAAGGTAATGTCCTGATCCGTGATGAGCAGCCCGAGCAGGTGATGATCGTAAGAACCTTCACGATAGCGGATGTCACGCACCGACGAAGCAAAATGTCTGCCCGCCGCGGAAAGAATTCCCGTCTCCCCAGGGTGACATCCCATTTGATAACCAAGCCCCGCCGCCTGAGCCAAGGCCGCCAACCGCAAGCTGTTGAGAAATCCGCCGCACTTGGAAAGACGAATGTTGAACAGATCGCATGTCTCCTGGCGGATCGCCGCCTCCCCGTCGACCAGACTGGTCAACGATTCGTCCAACATGACCGGCACCGGCACCTGACGGCGCAATTCGGCGAGCGATTCGACCTGAGCGTGCGGAACCGGCTGTTCGACACAACAGATATCGTAAGGGAGCAAGGACTCGAGCCGGGCAGCCGCCTCGGTACCTTCCCACGCTTCATTTGCATCGATCCGCACTTCCATCTTAGGGCCCAGCCAACGGCGCAAATGCCGCATTCGCGCCCCCTCGTCCGTTGCCGGCATTCCTACCTTGACCTTGCAATGGGCGAAGCCGTAGACTCGCATTTTCAGGGCGCTGATCATTTCTCGCGACCGCGAATCGGCGGTCACCGCGCCGGAGTAACGCACCTCGGCCAGCGAAGTGCGCAGAGGACGAGCCGGCTCGAAGCAATGGGTCACCGCGCTGACCGGTTCTCCAAACAGACGGCCAAAGGCATCCAGGAGGCTCAGTTCCACCGCACAGCGATGGGCGTTCGCGCCGCATTGGCGTGGATCGTCAGCCAATACGGCCGGCTGGAGCCGCCCGCAAAGCCCGATCACATCGGCCCAGTTTTCACAATCGCAATCGAGTTGTTCCGCCCAACAGGTTTCCGCCAGTTGTGCCAGCGCGCCTTCGGGAGTTTCTCCGGTGACGTAGGGGCGGGGCACGCCCTCCCCCCAACCCTCAGTCCCATCCGCCAGGCGGCTACAGACCAGCAGATTCCGACTGGCTTGCCGGGTGTGGGAAGCATGCGAGATTTTCTTGCGCAGCGGCAGATCGACCAGATGATAGATCAACTCGACAACACGCATGAGATGCCTCCATTGTCCATGGGGGGTCACTTTTCGTAAGCGTTCACGACATGAGACCGATATTTACTGTTCTTAATCCTAATCTTACTCTTAATCTTAATCCCCGACTGCGCATCATCCAAGGAGATCCCAGGGCTACCGACTAGAATCATCCATGCAGCGTGAAGTATCCAAATTCCTACTCATTTCGGAAACGGCCAGCCGGTGCACGCTGCCTGCCTTAGTTCAGATATTGCACTTTCTTATAAAGGAAAATACTCACAGATCACGCATATCTATGCAGATACGACAGGAAGAAGCTGCTACGATTGATCGCTCACGATCAGAGGCCGTGATCGCCTACTATGATTGTCGCTGCCATGGTATCCTGCATGGCTCTGGGACCCGAACCAAATTTCCCAATAGGAGAAGAGAGATGCCCCAACCGAATTCTATTTCTCGACGTCGCTTCCTTGGCCAGGGTTCCGCTGCCGGATTGACCGTACTGGGTGCCCCGGCACTACTGCGCTCGGCATCTCCCAACGAAAACCTCAAACTGGCTTTTATTGGCGTCGGCGGCCGGGGTGGCGCCAATTTGCGGACCATGACCGATCCCAAATCGGCGTTCGCAAAAAATATTGAAGTTGTGGCTCTCTGCGATGTCAACGCCAAGAGCCTGGAGCAAGCAGCGAAGAAATTTCCACACGCGGGCAAGTTCACCGATTTTCGCCGACTTTACGACGAATCGCCCGACATGGATGCGGTGGTGGTCAGTACGACCGAACACACCCATGCCTTCGCAACCTTGCCAGCCCTGCAACTGGGCAAGCATGTCTACTGCGAAAAACCACTCACGTACAATGTCCATGAAGCGCGCCGCATCACCGAAGCGGCCACGGCTGCGGGAGTCGCCACGCAAATGGGGACCCAAATCCATGCTGGCTCCAACTACCACCGGGTGGTCGAGTTGATCCAGTCCGGAGCCATCGGCGAAGTCACCGAGGTCCATGTCTGGGTGTCACGTGCCTGGGGCTGGCAAAGCGAAGCGGAAGCCCGCCAGCACAAGGATATTGTTTGGGTCAACAAACGGCCAAAGGAAAGCTCCCCGGTACCCGATTACCTCGACTGGGATCTATGGCTAGGCCCCGCGCCCCAGCGCCCGTTCAACAAAGTCTATTTTCCCGGGCCGAAGTGGTATCGTTGGTGGGATTTCGGCAATGGGACGATGTCCGACTTGGGCAGCCACTGGATCGACCTGCCTTACTGGGCACTCAAATTGGATGCACCGCAGACCATCGAAGCCAGCGGCCCGCCGCCTCAGCCGGAAATCGCCCCGGCCTCGATGGCGGTGGCCTACGAATATGGGCCACGGGGTGAACTGCCTGCCTGCCGCCTCCACTGGTACCAGGGCACCGAGAAACCGGCCCCATGGCGGGAACAAAAGATTCCCCAATGGGGCAGCGGCGTCTTGTTCGTGGGGGCACGGGGCATGTTGCTCTCCGATTACGGCAAGCATGTCCTGTTGCCAGAAGCGGATTTTCAGGGCTACCAGGCGCCGGCGCCATTTGTCCCCGACTCGCCCGGTCAGCAGGCCGAGTGGCTGCATGCCTGTCGCCACGGCACCCCCACGGCCAGTCCCTTCAGCTACGCTGGACCGCTCACGGAAGCCAACCACTTGGGCAACGTGGCTTTTCGCGTAGGCAAGAAAATCGCCTGGGATTCCGCCAACCTGCAAGCCATCGGCTGCCCGGAAGCTGACCAGTATCTACACCGCCAACCACGTCCCGGTTGGTCCTTGGGGTAAGCGTCAAGGAAGGAACTCCTGCTCGCCGGCAACCACGGAATTACTTAATCTCCTTGAGCCGGATGTTCTTGAATTCCGCCCACATCGGGTTGCCAGCGTGAAGTTGCAGCGCCACGATGCCTGCTTGCAGGGCCAGCCGTGGATCTTTGTCCGTGAAATCCACAATGAGCCGGTTGTTGAGATAGTGTCGCAAGCGATTATTCTTGGCAACGATTACGACCTCATTCCAGTCATCGAGCTTGAACAATTTCCGGAAACCACGCGCATCGATCAACGACCCGGTAAGGTGCTTTTGGCCATTCTCCCACTTCGCCTGCTCCCCAACGAGGCAAATGCGGCCACGCTTTCCCCCTTCGTCGTAGATGAAGCCGGCTACATTGGGCAATTCGATCTCGTTGCGGATTTCGTGCTGATAGCCGCGCACAATCCAGCGATCCCGAACATTACCCCCCGTAACACGCTGGGAGCGGTATTGGATCCCTGAGTTGTTCGATGCGCTGCAGCGGAATGTGAGACGCAACTCAAAATCAGCAACGGAACCTCCCTGCCAGATAATGAACGTATTGCCTCCGGCCCGATTCTCGGCTGTCGTTTCGCCATGGATAGCCCCTTTCCGAACCGACCAAAGCCTCGGATCGCCATCCCATCCGTTCAGGTCCACACCGTTGAAAATGCGTTGCATGCCAGGCGATTCGGCAGGTGCGAATTGCGGCTCCTCGGCAGCAAAAGAGTGGCAAGCGAAGAAGACGAACGGAACAATAATCAGGCTACGGATCATCATAAGAAGAGCGGCAGATTCGCTTGTACCGCTCCACCGCCCGAGCAGTGGAATAGCGGGCAGTGGAATAGCGGAGGGAGGGAAGGTGGGGGGTGACATGCCGCTCGCCTGAAGCTCATGCATACGGTGGCAGCACAGGAACGGATCTCAGTATATGTTCGGCAAGTGGTAGTGTACAGGGCTCCAGAGTCACGTACCACCGGCATAGCGGGTGGCTTGAGGAAAGCTCCTCAAAGGAGCCGGGGAGAGAATATCGTACTCGTACTCAGCAAAGCGGTACTCGTACTCGAATCCAAGTCAGAGGCAAGGTCGGTCATCATCGACATCCATGGTCTCCAGTTTCGCTTGCATTCAATGGTTCCATTCGAGCACGAGCACGAGTACGAGCACGACGGAACGGCGAAGCCTGATGGGTACTCACCAGCCGAGCTGGTGATTTACGGACGGGAATAAGCCGGCCGCCCCCAAAAAGCAGCCACTAACCGACCAGCAGCACCTTGAGCAGGGCAATGGAACCAATTCCGACCAAACCTTGCACGAGGGTTGCCAGGGTATGGCAGCGGAGGGCTGTCGACGTGTCCATATCCGAAAATTGGGCGACGACCCAGAAATAGCTGTCATTCAAGTGCGACACCGTCATGGCCCCGGCGCCGATGGCCAATACGACCAGCGCTTTGGCATACTCGTCCGCCAGTCCGAGCGGTTCCAGCAGTGGCGAGACCAGAGCGGCGGTGGTGATGATGGCCACGGTCGAAGAACCCTGCGCCGTCTTGAGGACCGCGGCAATTACGAATGGCAACCCGATACCCAACTGCCACTGCGCCAGTCCCGTGGCGAGCGTGTCACCCATTCCGGTCGCGCGTAAAATATTCCCAAACGCCCCTCCCGCGCCGGTGATCAGGATTATCGATCCGGCACTACCCAGCCCTTCGGAAACCCAGGCGAGCGAAACAGCCCGATCGGAAACCGTCATCAGTGAAATCAAGACACCCACTAGCAAGGCTATCACGGGATGCCCGACAAAGGCCAACGCTTGCGCCAGTAACCCCGTGCCGAGTGGCGCGGACGGGTAATCAACCACCGACTTGATGGCAATCAGCAGAATTGGTACCAGCAAGGGGGCGAAGGCCGCAAACCGTCCACCTGGCCGGCACTCGACTTCCGGGCGTCCCCCCATCATTTCTCCGTCTTGAACAACAATGGAAAACCGCCGGGCATAGTAGATTGCCCAGAGCAGCCCAGCTCCGGCCGTAGGTATCGAGACAATCAAGCCCAGGATCAGCACCAGGCTGATTTGGGCTCCTATTTCACCGGCGGCAGCCAACGGACCTGGCGTCGGCGGCACGAAAACATGGGTGGTGTAGAGGCCGGTCGCAAGGGCA
>JAJRWS010000669.1 GCA_024276705.1 Planctomycetota bacterium
GCGACCCGGGTCCGAGAGATCTATAACGTCTACCTGGATTATCAATCGCTCATTGCGACGGTCAAGGAGTTGGATACGCGGGGGTGGGTGAACAAGCAGTGGATCACCCGCAAGGGCAAGGAATCCGGCGGCCAGCCCTTCACCAAGAACAGCCTGTACCGGCTACTGACCAACGTGCTGTATATCGGGAGAGTCAAATACAAGGATGAAGTCCACGCCGGTGAACATGCGGCCATCGTGGACGAGGAGGTTTTTCGGACTGCGGGGCTTCTTCTGCACCGCAACGGGACCACAGGTGGCCGGGAGGTCCGCAACCGGTTCGGGGCCATCCTGAAGGGATTGATCCACTGTGTGCCTTGTGGCTGTGCCATGGTCCCGACCCACGTTAAGAAGCCCAATAGGCGCTATCGATATTATGTATGCACCAACGCCCAGAAACGGGGCTGGCACGTCTGTCCGTCCAAGTCGATTCCCGCGGTCGAGATCGAGAAATTCGTGGTGGACCAGATCCCGTGCATCGGCAAGGACCCTGTCCTGTTGGCGGAGACCCTGGCCGTGGCCCGGTCCGAGGCCAAGGCGCGGATCAAGGAACTGGAAGTGGAGAAGCGGAGCCTGGAACGGGGACTCGCGCGCCACAGCACGGATTTGAGGGAGCTGGTCGGCAATCTGGCCGCCGGCGAAGCGACCACAGCCCAGATGGCGGATCTGCAGGAGCGAATCCAGGGCGCGGAACAGCGGACTTCCCAGATCCGGGCGGAACTGATCGGGCTGGAGCGCCAACTGATCGACGAGCAGGAGGCCATGCGGGTGCTGGCCGCTTTCGATCCTGTCTGGGAGACGCTCTCGCTGCGGGAACAGGCGCGGGTGCTGCGGTTGCTTGTCCAGCGGGTGGACTATGACGGGGACAAGGGAACCGTATCGGTGACGTTCCATCCGTCGGGGATCGAGATGCTGTCCCATGAATTCGCGGAGGAGATAGCATGACCAGGCCGCTGAAGATCACCAAGCAAGTCCATTTCGGGACGGCGAAGCGAGGCCGGCGGGTCTTGAAGGAGGGGACCAGGAGGAGGGCAGTTGCCTTGGGGAAGGTCCCGCGGCTGTCGCGGTTGATGGCCCTGGCCCTTCACATGGACGATCTGTTGCACAAGGCGGTGGCCCGGGACCTGGCCGACCTGGCCAGGCTGGCGATGGTAACCAGGGGGCGGATGACCCAGATCATGAACCTGCTGCTTCTGGCCCCAGAGATTCAGGAGGAAATCCTGTTTTTGCCGTTGACCCATGGCGGACGGGATGTATGGAGCGAAAGGAAGATCCGGCCCATCGCCACGGTTCCTGACTGGCGGAAGCAGCGGGTGATGTGGCGGGAGCTCAAGGCGCAACGCCAGGAGGCGGAGCTTGCTTGAACGTGGAAAACCCATCAACCGAAGAAGCAGCACAGCTCATCTTTGTCCACCACATCTACGAGTTTCTCAAGGATATTGCTTGCCCCGAAGGGTTCGTAGAGATGCCACTTCAAATCCTGGCGCATCCAATACAAGCGCTATTCTCCGGCCGAGCGAACGAATTTGATTTTCGCCACAGGGGTTTGCATTTCCTCGCCGGGATTCCTCCAGTGGGGACGAACTTCGAAGATCTCGATGTCGTGGCGCTTGACCGAGTACTCGAGCCGCAATTTGTCTCGGATCTCGGGCCGAACACGACGCTCACAGAACCCTCCAACTGCTTTTTTGATCCTGGCCAGTTCTATCTCTGCGAAAGCCACTTCACTATTCCTTTTCATACTGGCATAACGATTTGTTATAAAGGTTACCGACCACTGTGCATAATTCGCTCAACAAACCGTACTCCTATGGGTGTCAATTCAACAGGATAATTTGCGTATCCAGCTGTTCGAATTGACGGGGCCCCTGGAAGATGGAGTAGATTCGCAGAACTGAGTTCCCCGACAAGGCCCATCAAAAAGGACGGCTCGTACTCCGGCATTTGCTGGCTTAATGAGCCGAAGACGATCCCATGTGATTGCGTCTCGATGTCTGCAATTTTTTCACTCTTTGCAACGCGATATGCAACCGCAAGAACTTGAAACGCCCCCAACGAAAGAGTGTCGACTACCCGAGAAAAATGATCGAGTTCATTAAATGTGAGTTTCTCCGAATCTCCGTCTCCCAACAAAATGTTCACAATAATTGAGATGGCGGCGTCTGTTTTTTCATCGCAATGCGTCCGAATAATCGTTAGATAGGATGACTTAAAAAGCTCTGAAAATTCGTCAGCATTGACTAGTGCTGGATCAATTCGGCCTTCAATCGCCGCCAATCTATCAGAAAGCAACTGAAGTGATTCATCGACCCGTCTTTGAGTCGCGGTTGGCACATAGTCACCAATGAGGCTGGCAACCGCACCACCGGCAATAGGCACAAGTGAAACCGCCGCCTTAACCAGGGCGGTTGCATTGTCAGATTTGGATTTTTCCACCTTCCGCCCCATTCTTTTCCAACTCCAAATTGAACTGCAAACGTGACAGGCGCGATTGTTAGCTGCCGTTGGGCTCGGAAGATGAGTTCGCTGCCTTCCGCTTTGCCATGACATTCTTCAGGTTTTCAAATGCTGGGCCAAACTCTTCAAGCTCGTTTTTCATTTTATCGCGTTGGCGGTCAAACTCTTCAAGAACGAGCCTTATCGAATCATTGGATTCGCCAAATGCCCAATATGCAACCCGAGCCTTTTGAATAAGCCGCGACTCCAATTTCTTGAATACCTCCTGCCCCTCCTTAATCTCATTCGAAACCTCGTTTATTCGGTCAAGCCCGAATCCTGATTTTTTCCAAATTACATCGGCTTTGACACTACTCTCCGTGGTCTCATCGAAAGCTTCGGCAGTGGCGTTAGCAAACGCTACAAATGTTCGCAATGCCTTCCGCATGCTGGCCATGCTCCTCGCCACTGATTCGATCTCTGGGCGAACTAGTTCCGCAGCATTCCCACCTACCGTCATGATACGCACTCTTGCGAGCCCATCTTCGGGCTCACACATATCAAATGCCACCTCATCTCGAATTGCTGCCAAATTTTGAAGAATATTGAATTCGCCGATACGGCTGCTAAATTTTCTTAGTACAAGCATAAGCGCCCAAATTGCTAATACAATTTGGACCTGATGAACCGTAAACGACATACCATATTTTCGCCCCGCAGCATATGAGCCATAGAGCGCTAGACCACCGACTGCTATGACAATCAGCAATAGTACCGTTAGAAGCGCGATGCCTTTATTCGAATAGTGCCCATTTGTTTTTCCTTCTACAACCCACCCCGCGGTAGCTACCGGCCAGAATGCATGGGCAAAATTTAGAACCGACATGAAAAAAGAAACAGCAAGGGCCCAACGCAAACCCACATGAATATCAAAGCACGTCAACACCACCAGAGATGCACCGGCTCCATGAATCGCATTGACCAGAAATGTTGGGCCATATGTTAATCTACGGACCCACACCGCCAACAACGTCGGCCTTCCAAAGGGACGCCCGCTGCCCGCTTCATTCACCAAATACCAAGCGGCTTTTAGCAATTGGGCGGCCACGAAGGAAAGGACATATAACCGGAGTACACCGACTACGCTCCCACTAGATCCACCTGCTCCAGACACTAAAAACCAGAGAAGGCTGGCTCCTCCAAACGAAAGGGTCGAGACGGTCAATCCATCCGCAGAGGCAATATTGGATCTGACTGCAATTACTTTGTCTATTGCATCGACAACGCCCGATCGGTCTGTCGGCCTGGCCAGTGATTCACCTATCTCTGTCATCGAATTGTGCTCCCGGTTATCCATACCTTGGCAAATATCATCCAGTCTAGCTTATGATTTGACGCGAATCGTCTACTTCATTGATTGTGCAGCTAATGCGCTTTAGAGAGGCCCGCTGATTGCCTAGTCCGCATCACGGTTACCTGTTATTATATAAGACCATAGGAGAAAAGACCGAACCTGTCATTGACATTCTGGCGAGTGTGTAGTATTTAATCAACATGAACGGGCGATGAAGTCCGAGAGGTCGAGCGCGTCACCCAGGCCGCTCGACAACAGAATGGAGGTGAAACTATGGCAGGAAACCTGAAATTCGGGAAGCGGGTCCGTGAACTCCGCGAAGCTAAGAAGGCGTTCGATCCCTCTTTCTCGCTCAGGCAGTTCGCAGTGAAGGTTGGAATTAGCGCCACGTTCATGAGCAAGATCGAGACAGGGGAGTTCGACCCGCCGAAGGCGAAGCACATCATCAAGATGGCGGAGTTGCTCGATGTCGATGCTGATGAGTTGCTGGCTTTGGCCAACAAGACTGACCCGGAACTCGATGAGATCATCAAGTCCGAGCCCAAGGCAATGGCCGATCTATTGCGGATGGCACGTGACCGGGGCTTGACCGCCGACGATCTCGAGCGAATCACAAAGAGAATGAAACGGAAGTCCTGAGCCCAGGACGTACAGGAGGTACGAATGGCGCTAATCCCCCACTTTATCCCCAAGAAAAGCATCGAAGCCGGTACCCAGGTACTTGTGGCCGACTACGGCAGGCGATATGGTATCACCGTGCAGCCGCCGATCCCGGTCGAGGAGATCCTCGAAGCTCATCTTGGTCTTACCTATGACTTCGCTGATCTGCCTAAACTTTTTGGGATGCCCAATGTCCTGGGCGGAACATGGTTCCGGTCCAGGCAAGTGAAGATCGACGAGTCCCTCGATCCGTCCGTGTTCCCGTCCCAACTGGGGCGATATCGGTTCACTGTGGCCCACGAAATCGGCCATTGGGAGTTGCACCGGGACCGGTACCTGTCCGGTGAAGGCCAGACGGCCATGTTCGCGGGTGAAGACTGCCCCGTGGTCTGCAGATCAGGCGACACCAGTCCCTTGGAATGGCAAGCCGACTGCTTCGCCAGCCATCTGCTGCTGCCGAAGGAGATGGTCTACGCCCAGTGGGAAACCATGCACGGCACACGAGAGCCGTACATCGCCATCGACGAGATCGCGGACCTGAAAGCTCGCTGGGGTCTCGGCGAGGACGAACGGCCCACGGTCGAGGTGGCGCGGCAAATGGCGCCGGTGTTCGAAGTCTCAGCGCAGGCGATGCAGATCCGCCTGGTCGAACTCGGCCTGATTCGGACCAAGGTACCGGAGCCGGGATTGTTCTCATGATGACCCGGTATTTTTTTAATCCACAGTGTTTAGTGTTTAGTCCACAGGTTACGCACAACTTATCCCCCGGCCTCGCGCCACAGGAAGGATCCTCAATGAAACCTCCCAGGAAATCAACCCTCTTGCCTGCCCAGGCCGAGCTCGTCGAATTGATGCAGGAGCTCGACTTCGGCACTATCGAAGGGCTCGGCATCCAGGATGGCCTGCCGGTGCTCAAACCGCGGCCTCGGGTCATCCGTGACGTGAAGTTCGGGGCCCGCAAGGGCGCTCGACCGGAAGCGGGACTCACCGACTTTGCTCTCAAGTCAAGCGTTCAGGAACTCATGACCACATTGGGCTCCCTTGGCAATTCGACAGTGCGTCGCCTGGAAGTCCAACACGGCTTGCCCTTCCGCATGCAGGTGGAGGAGGTCAACGCCTGATCGTCGGGGTTAGCTGCCCCCACTCCCATCCCTGATATCTAGTCACCAGACATTCAACCGGCCACGAGGTGGAGGTGCTTGTGGGTGTCGCCGTAAAGGCGATCCACGTGTGCCTCCGCCACGCCGGTTTCTGCGCTGTCTCGTGCGATATCCACGCGCCTCTCCACGGCCTCAGGAGAGGTTCCGATGGAGAACGCGAAACAGGGCGTCCTGAATGGATACGCCAAAGAAGTAATCCGGCACAAAGCTAAACAGTTAATCGGCAAGTACGGGTTCACCCGTGATGACTACGAGGACCTGCGGCAGGAAATGACACTCGATCTGCTGTGCAGGCTGGGCAAGTACGATCCGGAAAAATCAGCCCTGACGACATTCGTCGCTCAGGTTGTCGACCGCAGAATCTCCTCCCTGATCCGTCACCGAAAACAAGAAAAACGCGACTACAGGTGCCAGGCCTGTTCGCTCAACGCGCCGGTCGAAAACGGTAATGATGAGGATTTGGAGATTGGTGAACTCCTCAGCCAGGACGACTTCGATCAGGCGATGGGGCGGCATGCTGATCCCCAGAGTGAGCGACTCGACTTGCCCCTTGATCTCTCTCGGGCCTTGGCCGAGTTGCCAGACGACCTACGTCAACTGGCGGTCCACCTCCAGACCAAAAACATGGCTGAGATCGCCCGGGAACTCGGCGTGCCGCGGGCCAGACTCTATGACAAGGGGCTCACCCGCCTGCGGAAGTTATTCGAGGACAAGGGGCTGCGAGAATACCTCGAAAGTTCCCGACACATCGACAAGCCGCAGGGTAAGTAACCAGCAGAGGGCCGATGGTCCGCAACCACAGGAGACGAGAAACGATGAGCCGAGAAATTCACCGCTACCAGTTCAAAGCCACGGTGCCGGCCGACGAGATTGAAAGCACCCTGCTGCTGGCTGTGCTGGCGGTCGAGGGGTTGCACGGCGTGTCCCGGGTTCGGCTGGAGGCGAGCTACTGCTTCGACGCTGAGAAACACGCCTGTGTAATCGACACTGAAACGATCGTTGGCCAGGACATCAGCCGGATCTTCACCGGGTTTTCCATCCGTGAATACGGAGAAACCGCCTTCAGGGTCGAGCGAACCGACACCACCCCCAAGGAAACGGAGGACGTTACCACATGAGCAAGGCAGGAGTATTCAAACGACGTTCGGGAAGTCTCGAAAACCTGGATTTCCTGATCCAGGAACCGGCGGACGACTATCACGCCAAGGCAGGAAAGTACCTGTCGAGCCACCGGCTGGCCGACTTCAGGCGCAACGCGCTGCTGTTTCACAAGAAGGAACTCGGGCTGATCGAAGAGCCGGATCGACCGGCCTATGTACTGGGCCGTGCCGCCCACGTCCTGATTCTCGAAGGCAGAGATGCCTATGAGGAAAACTACGCCTTCGGCGGACCAAACAACCCCAAAACGGGGCTTCCATTTGGCACACGAACCAAGGCGTTTCAGGAGTGGGCGGAGGCCCAGGGAAAGCCCGTGCTCAGCGATGACCAGGCCGTTTTGATTGAGAGCCTCTATGCCGCTGTCCAAGGCCATTGCCACGCCAGGGATCTATTGGCGGAGGGACAGGCGGAAGGGGTCGTGCGGACCGAGTATCAGGATCTGCCGTGTCAGGGTCGCCTGGACTGGCTCCACCCGGAGCACGGGATCGTCGACCTGAAGACCTGCGAAAACCTCGACTGGCTGGAGATGGACGCCCGCAGCTACTGCTACATCCACCAGCTGGCTTTCTACCGCTCCCTGGTGGCCCGCGCCACCGGGGAAACCCTCCCGGTCTACCTGATCGCTGTCGAGAAACGTGAGCCTCTGCGCTGCGGAGTCTGGCGCGTGGGTGAAGAGGTGCTCGGCATTGCCCAGAAGGACAACGAGCAGGCCATCGAGCGGCTCAAAACCTGTCGTCAGCAGGACCATTGGCCCACCGGGTACGAGGAAATCAAGATCCTCGACTGCATCTGAAGCACAAGGGAAGCGGGCGGAATGGCGTGACGCACTGTCGCCCGGGTGCGTTGGGACTCCCTGGGTCCGACCGCTTCCCGTCAACCTGAACGAAAGGAAATGTAACCGTGAAACTCTTGGAAAAAGTAACCAGCGGGAAGGCCCCAGCTCCGAGGCGGTTGATGCTCTATGGCACCCACGGCATCGGCAAGTCCACCTTCGCCGCGTGCGCGCCCAAGCCTGTGTTCATCCAGACGGAAGACGGGCTGGGTGAAATCGAGTGCGACAAGTTTCCCCTGACCACCACCTTCGATCAGGCCGTGCAGGCCCTGTCGGAACTCTACTCCGAAAAGCATAGCTATCGCACGGTGGTGATCGACTCGCTGGATTGGCTCGAACGCCTGATCTGGAACGAGGTGTGCCGCAAACGGAATGTCGAGAGCATCGAGGACATCGGCTACGCCAAGGGCTACGTGTTCGCGCTGACCCAGTGGCGGGAGTTCCTCGAGGGGTTGTCGGCGCTGCGCAGCGACAAGGGCATGATGATCGTGCTGATCGCCCACGCCCGAATCGAGCGCGTCCAGAATCCGGAGACCGACAGGTACGACCGCTATGTGCCTCGTCTGCACCGATTGGCCTCGCAGGTCCTGCAGGAATGGTGCGACGAGGTCCTGTTCGCCACGTTCAAGGTCTACACCAAGCA
>JAJRWS010000670.1 GCA_024276705.1 Planctomycetota bacterium
CTGACTTTGCCGTGTTTCGTGCGTTTTTGAATTTTGGTTCGTGACTTGATAGCCCAATCCTTGCACAACACGACTGTTTTCTACGGCAGCATATTCTGAGGGCTCAGAAAAACTCGTGTTTTATAGGCTCACCGACCTGTAAACACTTACCCTGGCATGACCTCTCCGCTCTCCGCTTTCTTAACGACCCCGCCCTCCTGGACTCTCTGCTCTCTGCTCTCCCCTCATCGCCACAGCTTAGGCAGGAATCCTCGGATCCTCTGTCCCAGACCGGGTTGCTCGGCTACTTCGCTGGGGGGATGTTTTGGTTTTTTAGCCAGTTTCATATCGATCGGATCCGCGGGCGGGACGTGGGCAACCAGGTAGCGCGGCCAATAGTCATCCACCAGACGCAAGCAGTCCACGATGCGTTGCTCGTTGAGCGCTTTTTTCGCGGCTGAAATCTGCTTGACCAGGTCAACACGCTGGCTTTCCGCAAACCTCAGATCGCTTAACTGTACATCATCCACCCAGATTTCGCCTGGCCCTGCCAGGTAAAACTGAATCCGCATTTTCCGTTCGGAGCCAAGGGGCACATCGTTCACTCCGAATTCATACCAGGACCACCCCTGTTCGGCTCCTGCCAATGCCGTCTTATCCAACGTGGTGAACTGCCGATAGATCTGGCCATCCCGATCATCTTCCAAGGCAATGTAAAAACGAGTCTGCTGTTCGATCTGCTTTGCATGGACATACGCACGCAGAACTAGTTGCCCAGTCGCAGGCATCGGAAACAGATTGCTTTGGGCGGCAACCCCCACAGCATCCTCACTACTTAGATGCAACGATCGACCTTCCCCATGGCTGGTATCGGCATCCAGATCGACACGGCCCACCGCCCCAATCCGGGATTGCCAGCCGAATAGCGGTTGGCCCGCAATATCCTGCTCAAACCCTGGATTTTGCAACTGATCGTAAGGCCGCTGGATATCGAGATTCCTTGCTCGAACTTCAATCGCTTCGATCCGTCGCTGCAACTCCTGCTGAACTCCCTCACCAAATTTCACCTCGGTTAGTTTGAACTGCAACTGAGCCGTCTCGAACCGCCACGCCACAAGATCGTACGGGCGCATGGAAACCGGCCACACGTGACTTCCAGCCGCCAACACTCTTTGCGTGCTTTCTCCGTCTTCACGGCCAGCCGGGCTCGGCGATCCTTCCTCCATTCCCTCGGCATGAAAATTTCCATTCGATGCATCGACCACAACCGGGCTCCCTAATTTCGCCCAGTCGGATTTTTCCTGGCTGCGAATGGATAGTTTCGTTTGCACGGACCAGGGCGATTCGTTGATCAAGCAAACGGTGGTCACTTTCGGTTCTCGATAAATCCGCATGACCAGCGGCTGCCTGACCGTCGTCTTGCTTTGAATGTTTGATGCGGCGGTAAGAGCCGGGAGCTGGCGAAAAATGTGATAGATTTCGCGAGTGCCTTCCAGATCCCCCATGGAGAGCAATTCACCTCCGGTAAATACTGCCTGGACATCATGCTGAGCCAGCATGGCTATCAACGGCCGACGTCTCTGAGCTCCCCTAGCCGGATTGCAGGAAATCAATGAAAGGTGGGTTTTCTTCTCTCCCACGGGGCTTTGCGAATCAAACGATCGTAACCGCTCACGATACGATGGATAGAAGAACAGACCGGCGGCCGTGTCTGTTTTTTTCAGCAGCCGATCCATGCCGCCAACACGATTGATCTGCAAATCGAGAGCCTGGTTTTCCAAAGCTTTTCCGGCAGTCAACCTCCGGGGGCAGAGGAGCGAGACCCCCTCGAATTCTCTCAATTGCTCCAAATCAATTCCCTGCTCAAGCAACACACGATCGAGAGTTGTCTCTCCCGCAACAGCCAGCCGCACCTGCCGTTTCGCCCGTTTGCTTGCAAACAACTCCTCGGTTGTCAAAATCAACCGGAGATCTTTTCGCTGGTGTTTAAGCTGCTGGCCCAGACGCCCGTAGAAAGATCCCAGCCGGTGGGCACGCCAACGCTGCCAATCCTTTCGATAAGGACCAAGCAATTTTTTGGCTCGAAGCCCAAAACGACCAGCTCCCGCCCCCTCCACTTCCACGCCCGTCTCTTCGGTAAAGGCTTGTACCGTTTGGTCATCGAACCCCCAAGCCAACCCGGGTAACAAGGTAAAACCGTTGCCGGAAAGCTGAATCGCCACTCCCGCAAAGGAAGCATGTTGCTGGTAACGGTCGGCCAATTCCATGACGATTGCTTCCACCTCGGCCTGAACTTCATGATTGAGAATGTTGTAATAGGGTGCTTTCTCTTGTCCCGACCCGTTCACTTCCATCCAACTACGTCCATCGTAGGCAACCCACTCCAACCCCGTTTGCCGCACATCCCGTAACCGCTTTTCTAACTGCGGCAAAGGGCAAGCCAATTGCAAAGTGGGAATTAATTTCAATCCCTCCCGGTCGGCAATTCGCAGCAATAGCTCCAGCACATCCTTGCGAACCGGATCGGGTGCGCTTGTCGCCAGCACCCCCTGATCGTACCGAGGCGACGGGACCAGCCGACGACTGGGATAGAGAGCACCTCCATCCGCAGCCACCGACAGCAGCACTCCATTCTGGCCACGGTAATGTAAATATTGGGCCAGGCGCCGTCCTCCTTCCAGGAACGTAGACCAATTTTCCACGCTCAAGCCACTGCCCGAATCGAGCATTTGGACCGCTCCAAAATTTTCAGCGAAGGTCGGCCGGGCCACGTACGCAGCGACCAAACGTTGCTCACGCGAGTCGATTTTCCCTGGCGCCGTGGCACGCCGGGCCTCGGCGTCCGTCTCGTCCTGCTGCAGCAACCTGATCTGGCCATACTGGGCCGGTAACGTGGAATGGCCGTTGGCAATCAGCAGCAGTGGCGACTGCGTGCGTGGCCAAAAGAGTATCCGTTGTCTGGCGAATTCTCCCTGGGCTTCGTGCGTCTCTCTGATGGACAATGCATCTCGGGATAAATGACTCTGAAAGCCCGCACTCCGTCCCACCGAGACAATTCGACCCGCGGCATCGGGTTCGACCACATGGATGAGCAAGTGCTGTGGCAACTCGGCCGGGTAACTCAATTCGATCAGATAAGGCTTACCGGGCTGTCCAATCGGCAGCGAGTAAGCCTGCCATGCGGGCTCTTCCCCCGGACGCGCGGGCGGCAACTCCACCAGCTTGCCCGCGGGATGAGGACGCTCAACAGGGCGGACATTGCCAAGGGTCGTTGGAGTAAATCCGGGGAGATGCGACCATCGAGCCCAGCTCGGCAGACGCTGCGACCAGCCTGGGTTGGCTGGATCAATCACCAAAAGATGGGTCCATCGATCTTTCAGAGGCAACGCTACCGCAGCGGGAGAGACCACGACGAATTCCACATCGCGGCTGGCCAATACGTCCGAATTTCCTCCTCCCATCAACCGATCAGTAAAACCGGCTTGCCGATGTGCCGCCAGGGACAATCGATAAACACCTTCCTCCTCAGGACAGGGAACCGTGAGTGGAATCCGTGGACGAGCCTCCTGCGACAGCGTGGCTGCGGTTGGAGCGGGAGGAGACCAGGCGTGGCGAGATTCCCACAGCACAACCTCTGAGCCGGCAGCCCGCAACTGAATCTCAATGCTCACCGGTTCCCGGACATGGACCAGATCGGGCTGAAGTTCTAGCTGCCACGCTTCTCCCGGGTTGAATACGAGTGAATCCCGCTGAATATGGACAGCCAAGGCATCGCCTGGTGCGCGATGTATCAGCAAGAGATTTTCGGGGGACGTCAATGCCTGACGAAACGGTTCACGGAGCAACTGAGACAAAACTGCCCGCCTGACCATAGGCTCTGCAGCCGGATCGGGGCGCAATTGAACGACCACTTCCGCAGTCGGCTCGGCCGTGATTGTAACATCACCACCATCAAACCCACGCTCACTACGGGGAGCAATGTGCAAACCATCGTCCGCCAACCACAGGGCGCCAGGTTCGTCCGGCTCCAGACCGAGCGGTTGCAAATCCGCAAAAGAGCCACCCTCCACCGTGATCCGACCTGTCCAACGATGCCGAGTTTGCCGGTCGCCTCCCCATGCAAACCGTAGTCGCACCGTTGCCGGCTCGGCCAGAACCTGAC
>JAJRWS010000671.1 GCA_024276705.1 Planctomycetota bacterium
CGTTGTTACCAGCAAGAGGGAATGATGTCCGGGGAAGGAATTGGTGAGGCAGGTGTGGGGTAGCGGGTAGTTCAGCCTGCATTCTATCGTATGCAAAGTGCCTGGTGCCACAACCCGAATTCGAACTCCCCGGAGTCGGGCGTTTACAGATGGCGAGTTATCGAGTTGCCCAATACCCGCCCCGGGCATGGTCGAACAGAGCCGGTTTTCCTCGCTGTTGTAAGTCAATCTGGCCATGGTGGTAGACTTCTCGACCCATCACCCAGGTTTGGACGGGCCAACCTGTTAACCGCGTACCATCCCAGGCACTCCAGCCACAGCGGGTCAACTGGTCTTCATCGCGCACAACCTGTTCAAGACGCAGGTCGGCTAGTACCAGGTCAGCATCGTAGTCGACCTCGATGCGTCCCTTGTCGAGGATGTCCCAGACTCTGGCGGGCGCGTCGCACATCCAATGGACTACCTGTAAAAGCGTGCAGCGACCTTGATGGACTGCGTTGAGCATCAAAGCCAGAGCGTTTTCCACGTTCGGCATGCCGGAAGGCGACTGCGGGTAAGGTTGCCCTTTTTCCTCCAGCGTATGCGGCGCATGATCGGTGGCGATCACTTGAACATGGCCAGCCAAAAGCCCCTGCCATAATTGGCGATTGTCCGCGGGAGATTTGGCGGCGGGGTTGGTTTGCAAACGAGTGCCCAGACGCGGATAATCCTCCTGGTTGAGAAGCAAATGATGGAGGCAGATTTCGCCAGTCAGCAACCCGCCATGATCTGCCAGCAACTCAACCTCCGCTCCCGTGGAGAGGTGGAGCAGGTGGAACCGATGTCGATGCCTTCGAGCCAGATCAAAAGCACGCCGAGTTGCCACCATGGCCGCCTGATGGTTGCGAATCCTCGAGTGGTCAGCCACCTCGAGACCGTGTGGCATGCGATCGCGCTGAAGCCGGCTGGTATTGGCTCGTACCGTGGTTTCGTCTTCACAGTGTGCGGTGATTGGCAGCGTGGTTTCGGCAAAAATTTGTTCCAGGGCATTCTGGTCGTCGACCAACAGATTACCGGTACTGGAACCGATGAAAATCTTGATGCCTGGTGTGTGGCTGGACCTTTGCAGATCGATCAGGTTGTCGGGGGTGGCGCCGATATAAAAACCATAATTGACCAGAGATTTTTTCGCGGCCAGGGCCAATTTGGCATCGAGTCGGGCTTGCGTAGTCGTGGCGGGACGCGTATTGGGCATCTCCAGGTAAGTGGTGACGCCTCCCTTCGCGCAGGCGGCCGAAGCCGTGGCTAAATCTTCTTTATGGGTCAGTCCGGGCTCACGAAAATGAACCTGATCGTCGATCACACCAGGCAGAAGGTGTAGTCCCGTAGCATCGACGACTCGATCGGCCACGGTTTGAGCGGCAGGATCGATGGCGGCAATTTTTTCGCCATCGATCAGTACCGAAACCGGCTCGATGCTGGTCGGCAGGACGACTTGAGCGTTCTGGATGAGCGTTTTCATGACGGAGTAGTTGTTTGATGGGTTGTGCCGTGGCGATCCCTCCAAGGTCGGCAGCCTTAGATTCCCAGGGAGTTGCGTCCATTTGTATTCATTCGCGGTTTTTTCTTTTGTGCGGTCTCGTCTATTTCGTGGTTCGTACTAATGGGAACTTGGTCGCCACAAGTCATTTTCGCCTGGTCTAGCAGGACGTGCTGAGCACGAAGATGCGGTTGGTCGGCTGACTGGGGGGCTCGGACATAATGCCCATCCGCCTGCAGGATTCGAGCTCGCACGTTGTCATGGAGGTAGGCGGGCACAATTTCCTCCAGGATATGCTGCCGTAGATCGGCCGATTCCAAGGGGAACATCACTTCGACCCGGCGCATGAAATTTCGTGGCATCCAATCCGCACTGGAAAGAAAAATTTGCGACTTGGGCCCGCTGCCGAATACAAAAATCCGGCTGTGTTCCAGGAAACGATCGACGATGCTCCGAACCTCGATGTTTTCGGAGAGGCCTGGAATTCCAGGTCGCAGACAGCAGATGCCACGTACCACCAGCTCCATCGACACCCCGGCCTGGCTGGCCCGGTAGAGGGATTCGATAGTCTTCCGGTCGACCAGCGAATTGAGCTTGGCGAAAATATATGAAGATTTCCCCTGCCGGGCACGTTCGGTTTGTTCGTCAATGAGTTCCAGTGTGCGCCGTTTCAGGTCGTGCGGAGCGACGACCAGTTTTTTCCACGAGTGCCCCTGCGAATACCCCGTGAGAAAATTGAACAATGCCGTGGCATCCTCGGCGATGAGACGGTTCGAAGTGAAAAAACCCAGATCGGAGTACAATCTCGCCGTGGTCGGGTTATAGTTTCCCGTGCTCAAGTGGACATAGCGGCGAACTTTTTTTCCCCGTTGACGCACAACCAAGGCCAGTTTGCAATGCGTTTTCAAGTCCATGAAGCCATACACCACATGAACCCCCGCACGTTCCATCTGACGGGCCCAGACGATGTTGTTGGCTTCGTCGAAACGAGCCTTCAGTTCCACCAGAGCGGTCACGTGTTTGCCATTTTCAGCAGCGTGGATCAGAGCCTGGACGATGGAACTGTCGCCGCTGGTTCGATAGAGAGTTTGTTTAATCGCCAGGACATCGGGGTCATTGGCCGCTTTTTCGATGAAGTGGACAACGGGGTCAAATGAGTCAAACGGGTGATGTAGCAAGATGTCTTGGTCGTCGATTTCCGCGAATAAATCGTCGTGGTGGCGTAGTCCTACCGGGTATCTAGGTACGAAGGTTGGTTCTCGTAAGTGATCTTTGCCAGGCAGTTGTACCAGTTCCAGGAGATTGGTCATGTCGAGCATGCCGTGGAGGGGATACACCTCGCTATAAGTTCGATTATCGATTGCCAGCTTTTGGTGCAAGCCTTCTTCCCCGATCAGCATGGTCAGCATGTCCCGGCCCATGTCCGCCCGCACTTCCAGTCGCACGGCTTGGGATTGCTGGCGGACCCGAAGCCGGGTTTCGATCGATTCGAGCATGTCATCCGATTCTTGCTCCAGCAGATCGATGTCCATGTCACGCGTGACCCGGAAAGTGGACGAATGCTCAATGCGGTATCCCCCGAACAACTCGGGAAGTTTCGCCGCCAGGATTTCTTCCAGGGGAACGAATAGGGGTTGGTTCAGACTGCCCACTGGAACCAACCGGGGTAACACCTGTGGCAATTGCACAACGGCAAACAGATTGGCTGGGCCGACACCGCTGGTTCGGTGCAATTGGGCCGCGAGGTAGAGCCCCCGGTTATGGAATCGCGGGCTGGGATGGCTGGGATCGATGGCCATCGGGGTCAGGATGGGAAATGCCCGTTGGCGGAAAAAGTCGGTGACGCGTTTGCGCTGAGTCTTTTCCAAGGTGTCCGGTGAAACGATCTGGATTTGCTGTTGGGCAAGGGCCGGCAGAATCGCCTCGTTCCAGCACTGGTACTGGTCGGCGACCAGTTGGCGGACTCGCTGGGATATCATCAACAATTGTTCGAGTGCGCTCAGGCCATCGGCGGTAAAATCTTGCGCCGCGACTCCTCCAAATGCCTGTTCACGCAGTCCAGCGACACGAACCATGAAAAATTCATCGAGATTCGAACTGAAAATTGCCAGGAATTTTACCCGTTCCAGCAGTGGATTGGTTGAATCTTGAGCCTCTTCCAGGACTCGCGCGTTGAACTCCAGCCAGCTCAATTCACGGTTGATGAAATGTTCGGGTAAAAGTGAGGAACCGGAGATCATGGGACATTGCTGGAGGTGGCGGCTTCGAGTGGGGCACGGTTGCCCGGATTTCCAACATGGTGGATCGATGGGCCGATCAGCGCCTGGATTGCATCCTCATCGAGGACCTCTCGATCGAGCAGGGCGGAGGCGAGCTGGTCGAGTTTGGCACGGTGTTCGCCCAGTGTGCGGTGAGCTCGGTCGGCCGCGGCATGGAGGATTTTGGCGACTTCTTCGTCGATGATTTGTGCAGTCCGTTCGCTGTAATTACGGTGCTCTTGAACGATCTCTCGGCCCAAGAAGGGTTGATCCTCGGCATGCCCGTAGGCGACCGGACCGAGCCGCTCGCTCATTCCCCATCGCGTGACCATCCGCCGAGCCAAGGCAGTCGCTTCTTTCAGATCGTTTTCAGCTCCAGCGCTGAACTGGTCGAACCGCATCTTCTCAGCCGTCCGGCCACCGAGCATCATGGTCAGCCGGGACAGCATGTCGTGCTGGCCCAAGTTATGACGGTCCTCCTCGGGAACCAGTTGGGTGACGCCCAGGGCTCGGCCCCGTGGGATGATGGTCACTTTATGGACCCGGTCGCTGCCGGGAATTAGCCATGCCAGGATGGTATGCCCGGCCTCATGGACCGCGGTAATTTCTTTTTCTTCTTCGGTCAGCACATCATCCCGTTTGGTGCCCATCAAAACCTTGTCACGGGCATACTCGAAGTCGCTCAGGTCGACTTTGTCTTTATCATGCCTTGTGGCCCATAAGGCCGCTTCGTTCACCAGGTTACGGATATCCGCTCCCGTCAGGCC
>JAJRWS010000672.1 GCA_024276705.1 Planctomycetota bacterium
AAGGCACCCGAGGCTAGCGCCTACGGCTCAAAGTAAGGGACATTGGGCTGGAATTCCGGAGCGGTCTTGTGCGTTTTCGTGGAAATAAGTACTTACCCACCTATTGCAGAAGCCAGCCCGCTATTGCAGAAGCCAGCCCGTGCGAGTCCGTGGAACGCTGCATTGCGGTGCCCGAGCAAACGTTTGGGTTGCTTCCACGCAGGTGCTTCCTGTCCAAAAGGGCATGTTGTCGGGAAAGAGCAGGGTCAAGTGTTCGTTGTCTGCTGGATACAAACTCCACGGGACTGGGTACAAGAATCGATGCGCAATTTCTTTACCATGGGTAAACCCTTGCGAAAATGGAGTCCAACTTTTTCGAGTGCTGGGATACGTTGCGACTGTGTCTGGATGCTGGTCTTACTGGCCGGTTCCCCAGGATGCCAGAGTGGCGTTTTTCGTGCCGCCAATTTGCCACAAGAGTTTCGAGTTGCGTCGTCCGTAAACCAATCGACAATTCAGTGGGATCAATTGTCGAATTTCGGTCGTGGTAGTTCGCAGATCGATTCTGGCGATCTCCTGGAGATAACCATTTCAAGTGGGTATGAAAATGACCATCGGGCGCCCGTGCTGGCACGGGTATCGGATTCCGGAGAGGTGGATTTGCCTGCGATTGGTTCTGTGCAAGTAGAAGGTCTGGAACCGTTTGAAGCGAGTCGAAATATCATTGTTGCAGGCAGAGAACGCGGTATCTATCGAAATCCTCACGTGACGTTGAGTGTCAAGTCCAAGGCCTCCAACAAGATTACCGTGTTGGGAGAAGTGGCGGACCCTGGGATGCACGAGATACCTCGTAACGCTTGCGATCTCATCCGCGCGCTGGGAGCTGCCGGAGGGTTGACGCAGAAAGCGGGTACTTCCATTGAGATCATCCGCCATTCGTCAACCACGCTTGCCGCGATCGAGGAGCAGCACGGATCTGCCAGTCCCGAGCCGTCTACGGGACCAGCAGCCCAGGCTTCCGAACTGCGGCAGGCGGCCTACGAGGATATTCAAAACGGAGAGTCTTCCGGCTGGGCTCTGCACGAGCCAGGCCGTTCCAAGTCCGGTACGCAGAGCGATCGCATCGATCTGGCAAAGTTGTCTTCACGGGATAAAGTTGACTACCATTTGAATGATGGCGACGTGGTATTGGTCCACTTGCGCGAAGAACGTTTAATTCATGTGGCTGGGCTTGTGAAAAAACCGGGACAGTTCGAACTGCCCACCAATCAGGATGTCCACTTACTGGATGCCATTGCCCTGGCCGGCGGTCTCAGTTCCACCGTGGCGGACAAAGTCCTGGTCATTCGCCCGATCGAGGATAGTCCCCAGCCACTGGTTATCCGCGCAAGTCTGAGCAAAGCCAAGCATGACGGGCGTGAAAACATACGCCTGGCTTCCGGGGATACCATCAATATTGAACAGACACCGGTAACGGTGATCCTGGACGCCTTCACCAATGTGTTTCGCATAGCACTTGGGGTATCCAGTAATGTTACGTCGTTCTAACAGGTCCGCGAGAGGATGTGTCCCCGACCGTCGAGAAGATGCTGGATTGAACCATGAGCTACGAACTAGAAGATTCCAGGATTCACCCTGTCGAAGTGGAGACTCGTGGTGACATGGTCGCTGGCGCCATGCGATTTCTCCGGGTTGCCCAGTACCGAAAAAGAACCATCCTGAGTGCGGTGTGTCTATTCATTCTCCTGGGCGCGGCTTACTACCTGCTGGCGACGCGCCGGTATGAATCGGTGGCCAAATTGTTGATCATCGAGCAAAAGCAAGGCCATGTCTCCACCGTTGGAGATCATGACAGTTCCGAGAATACGATGGCCACGCATCGCGAGCTGGTGAAAAGTTTTGTCGTTCTCCAGGATGCAATCGCCCAACTGGAACCGGAGTACCTCGTCGACCTGCAGGGCGTCGATCCACGCAATTGGACACGGACCGTGGCCAGACGCTTACGGGCAAATACGACCCGAAAAACCAATTTCATTCAAGTAAGCTATCAGTCCAAATCACCGGAAGCGGCCACGGCCATGGTCAATGCGGTCATTGAGTCGTACCTGCAGTTCATTGACCGAACGCACAAGGGAACCGCCGGGGATGTGATTCGCACCTTGACGCGTGAGCGCGAGTCGCTGCAACAATCGCTGGCGGCCAAGCAGGTGGAATTGCAGCAATTTCGCCAAAAGGTTGGTCATATCGCCGTAAGTTCCGATCAAGGTGCCGTCGAGCCGATTGTCCAGCGGACGCTCTACCTGAATGAATCGTTGCTTAAGGCCCAGGAAAAACGGCTCGAGTTGCAGGCCACATTGGCTTCGGTGGATACGGCCATTTCCCAGGGGGAAGATATCAATCAGTACCTCGTGGGGATCGAGGAAGTCGTTGGCCGCCAAATGCTGCTTGCCATCCTCGGGTTGAGTCCGCAGGACATGCAACTGGTCGGTGACCAGGAAAAAAAACTGCTCAATCTCCAGTCGGAACAACAAAGCTTGGCCGCCTTCTACGGTCCGAATCATCCACGCATACTGGAGCTGCAAGATCAGATCCGGACCACCAAGGCATTCTTGCAAAATTATCGATCCAGCGTGGGGGATCGATTCAATGCGATGAATCATTCGGAGTTGGGACCTATTGTCCGCCGCATGTTGCAACAATCCGTGCGGCAAGCTCAGCAGAGGGAACTGCAATTGCGCGCCTCATTTGAGGAGTCTCGAGACGAAGCAGCCGCCCATAGCGGAGATCTCGTGCAGCTCGAGATGTTGGAACGCGAGGTGACTCGGATTGAGTCGTTGCACGACGTGTTGTTCGACAAAATCGCTACAGTCGACATCCTCCAGGTCCAAACGCCCATCCAGGCAACCGTGGTGCAGGAGCCGGTGCCCAATCCAAGACCCGTTTCACCCCATTTGCGCTTTGTGATCCTGTTCAGCCTGATCGGCGGTGTCATGGTTGGTTGCGCGTTTGTCTACATTCAAGATGTATTGGATGATCGTTTCACTTCGCCGGAAGACATGTCCGCTCAGCTTGGTGTTCCCATTTTAGCCGTGGTGCGAGAACTGGAACCGATCGAGGGCGAAGGCTTCAATGCAGTGCATCTTCATGTGAAGCCGAACAGTGCCGAAACCGAAGCCTTCCGGACATTGCGAACCGCATTGACTCTCAGTGCGAATGTCGCCGACCGTATCCTGATATCGAGTTCGGAGCCAAGCGATGGCAAAACGACCATATCCGCCAACCTGGCCGTGGCGTTTGCCCAAGGGGGAAAGAAAACTCTGGTAGTCGATGCCGATTTGAGAAAACCAGGATTGTCGGCCCTGCTGGGGCTCAAGGGCCAGCAAGGTTTGGCCGATGTCCTGGCGTCGATGGAACCAACTGCGGAATTGGCACCGCATTACATTGTCCCCACGGAGGTCGCGGGTCTCGATGTGTTGCCAGTTGGTTTGAGGCGGCCCAATCCGGCGGAATTGCTTGGCAGTATTAATTTTACGGAGTTGTTGGCCTGGGCCGATTCAAAATACGATCGGGTCCTGGTCGATTGTCCGCCCGTCTTGGCGGTCAGCGATTCGCAAATCGTGGGGCAGTTGGTGGACGGAGCGATCTTGGTCGTACGTCCCGATAAGAACTATCGTCGAGTGGTCATGCGGGCCGTGGAAAGCTTTCAAAACACCGGTTGCCAGGTGATGGGGATTGTCGCGAATGGTGTTTCGGACCATGCGGGCAATTATGGCTACGGCTACGGTTATGGCTATGGCCATCACGAAGAGTATGAGAGTGAGCAGGAGATCTCGGAAAACAGAAGCGATTGGCATGCTGGCCAGGCCGTCATCGACTCGGCCCTATCGGCGGAGACAGGCACCTCGGCGGAGACAGGCGTTTCTTCTCCTGCCGCAGACACAGCGTACCAGGACCCAACACTCCCTTCAGCCAACCGGGAACCTCCCAACATCCAACCACACCGTGCAGCCTGAGCGGGTTCATGGTTTAGCCAGGGTCAAAATTCATGTCGGGTCGGCATCACCAACCTCCACGGCGTTCTCGGAAGTGGGGCATGAGCGCGAATCGCGAGCCATGGCTGGCTGCCCACTGCTTGCGCCTGGTCGATGCTGGTTTTCTCGGAATCCTTTTTATCGCCCCGCTTTTCTTTGGTGGCCGACACGATTTTGGCCGACTCGTCTTCGTCTTGCTGTCGATTGTGGTTGCTTTGGCCTGGTGTGGTCGCCAAATTGCCCTGGGTGGAGGGACGAGGACGCGCACGCCGGTGCATGGAATTCTTGGCCTGGCGATAGGCCTGATCCTGCTGCAGTTGTTGCCGATGCCGGAACGCTGGCTTGAGCTGCTTTCTCCGCGAGTGCTCCACCTGCTACCACTTTGGACATCCGCAGCCAATAGCACATCGACTCTTGGCGCTTGGCATACCTTGTCGTTGACTCCGGAGACAACGCGCCTCGCTTTGGTAATGTTGCTCGGTTATGGCATGCTCCTGGTTACCGCGATCGAACGTTTTCGCCAGCTTGCGGATATCGAACGCTTGTTGCAATGGATAGCGCTCGCTTCGATCGGCATGGGAGCTTTTGGCCTGTTGCAGTACTTCGCTTCCAACGGCCTCTTTTTCTGGTTTTACGAGCTCCCCTACAAATCGACCGACCCCTACGCTCTGGGGAGTTTCGGCAACCGGAACCATTTTGCCCATTTCCTGGTTCTGGGAACCGGCCCCTTGCTGGCCTGGATTGTCCGTGCACAAGGTGGTTCGGGCGTGCAAGCAGGCAAGTGCAACGACCGTTTCAAGACGCTCCTGGCCCGGTGGGCGTCCATGACGACGGTTTGGCTGGTTTTGGGATTGGCAATTATTGTATTCGCCACGCTCCTGTCCCTTTCGCGTGGAGGTGGCATTGCGATGGGGGCGGCGTTACTTACGGTACTCATTCTTTTTTTTCGTGCGGGCCAGGCCAGCTCGAATACGCTACTTTGGGCAGGAGGATTGGCGCTTCTCATGTTGGCCGCCTTGTCGATTTACGGCTACGAAAAAGTGGCCGGTCGTCTTGATGAGATTGCCATCGGTTCCCTGGAGGAGATCGATGCGAACTCGGGCCGTCGCACGATATGGCATGCGAACCTGGCGGCAATCCAAGCAGGTGGCTGGTTTGGGGCGGGGGCCGGATCGCACCGCGATATTTACCGCGTCTACCTGGAAGAGCCTCATGCCAAGGAATATACCCATGCAGAAAACGGCTATTTGCAGCTTCTTACCGAAAATGGAATCTTGGGTGGGCTGCTGTTATTGCTTGCGCTTGGCACCCTGGTGCTGATTGGGCGGCGTTCCCTTCGGTCCCAGGCGGCTGCCCGCGTTGCCTTGTGTGCCGGCGCGGTCTTGGCCGGTCTGGTTGCCAGTCTGGTCCACTCGGTGGTCGATTTCGTTTGGTTTATTCCAGCCTGCATGTCCATGACGTTGTTGCTGGTGGCCTGCGCGATTAACCTTTCACGGCTTCGACTTTCCGGCCAATGTCCGATGCGGGCCATGGCAACTACCTCTGAAGTGCAGGTGGAAGATGATCTCCTGCCACGAGTCCGCGACCACACACAGGGAGCGAGTGGGTTGACCGGGTCGCATCGAGGGTCGCACGCTTCAGGCGAGAGGCAGGCTGCTGGCGAGTCTGGGCAGCATGCCCACAAGGCGTCCGAGCCATGGCAAGTTCCCGTTTCCCGGGAACGCTGGTTGGTCCTGGGGGCCGTCACGTTGAGCCTGGGGGTATGGATGACGAGCACGCTCATGGGCCCGGCCGTAGCCGCGCTGCATTGGGACCGCTATCAACGGGCTTCGATAGCCAGCACGGAATACAGCCAATTTCTGTTCCGTTCCAACCAGCAGCACGATCCTCAGGCTCATGCCACGCAAATGATGTATCAGGCGGAGATGTTTTCCCAGCTCCAGGATGTGGTGCGCTGGCATCCGCGTTCCGCCCGGGCCCATTTGCGTTTGGCCAGCCAGTATCTGCAAAAGTTTGAGCAGGCCCAGCAACATCAAGATAACGCCATGGGGATTTCACAAATACGAGATGCCGCCATGGCCTCTGAATTCCCTTCGTCTCAGGCCTTACGGGATTGGCTCGCACGCGCGTTTGGAGAAAATTACCAATATCTCTACCAGGCTTATCGGCATGCCTGGACGGCCGTGAAGCTCGATCCACTGCAAGGCAATGCTTATATGCACCTGGCCAATCTCTGTTTTCTGGCGGGTTGTGGGCAGGAGGCAATTGAAGCTTACGTGGAGCAGAGTCTACGGGTGCGGCCTCAAAATACGAATGTCCTTTACGAGGCGGGAATACAAGAGATCCTGCAAGGCCGCGCCGATCAGGCAATCGCCTTATGGACCAGGGCCTTCCGCAGCCCGGGCAAGCACCAATTGCAAATTATACAGCAGATGGCCGGTCAAATCCCAGCCGCTACCTTCATGGAAGTGTTTCGGCCCGATTGGCACACCTTGGACATGCTTTGGCAGCGTTATCGAGAACAGGGGCAGCGACTGGATCTGGAGGTGCTGGCTCAATACGCAGCGGGCATTGCGGAATCGCCCCAGCAAGATCAATCGTTGGCGAAAAGAGTGCATGCCTGGATTTCCCTGGCCATGATGCAAAACCACCTTGAGGAGAACGGTGCGGCCCTGGTCAGCTTGCAACACGCATACCAGCTAGCCCCCAATAACTATTATGTCCATCGCAGCCTGGCAACGACTTTGCTTGAATTGAAGCGGTTTCAGGATGCGGAAAAGCACATACGCTGGTGTTTGGCTCGAAGGCCCAACGACCAGAGCTTGCGTGCCGCCCGCATCCAAACCGCCGAAAACGCACAGGCCGCGCACCATCAAACCTGGTGAGATACAGATCAGAAACACTTTTGTTGATGTTGGAAAAACCACAAATCCACCGTTTTATTTACAGCCTGGCCATGCTTGCGCCTTTGGTTGCGATTGCTTATGGAGTCGCCTACCTGCTCCGTTTTGCCGATAATCTGGGAGCCCAGAGTTTTACGGTTCTGTGGAGCACCGTGGGCTGGGTCGTGGCCATCAAGTTGGCGGTGATGGTCTATTTTCGCCTGCATCAGGATTGGAACCGGTATGTCACGTTTCGAGACTTATCGCTTCTCGTCCAAGTGGCCACCTACAGTTCGATTGGAATGGTGGTGGTGGACGCCCTGTTTTGGACTCGAGAAACGATTCCTCGTAGCGTCATTCTGCTCGATTGGGGGACGACCTTGGGACTGCTCGCCCTGGTGCGCGCCATCCCACGACTCGTGCGCGACTTCCATTGGCGAAATCGGCAAACGGGCCATGCCCATCCGCGGGCGCTGATCGTCGGGGCAAATGATTCAGGAGAAGCTTTGCTGCGCGCCATCCGGGGCAACCGGTCGCTACAATACCAACCCGTGGGATTCATCGACGGGCGGGCCGAAGCCCAGGGAAGGCGAATCGGTGGCGTGCCCGTACTGGGCACCTGTCTCAACATGGCCGCCTTGGTGCAGCAGTACGACATTGAAGAAGTCCTTATCACCTCGGGCGAGTTGCCTGGTAAGCAAGTGCGGCGCCTGGTCGAGGAATCCCAGCAGCATGGTTTTCGGGTGAAAGTGTTGCCCAGCTATGAGCAACTGCTGCACGAACGGGTTGCCACTCAGCCGCGCCCGGTTGCCATCAACGACCTGTTGCGCCGCCCTTCGGTCGAAATCGACACTGAGAACATCCGCCAATGGATCGCCGGCCGCGTGCTCCTGGTGACCGGGAGTGCGGGGAGTATCGGCTCGGAGATTTGCCGACAACTGGTCAAGCTCTCCCCCACCAAATTGCTGCTGCTCGACCGGTCCGAGACGGGCCAGTTTTTTGTCGAACGGGAGCTGCGACGGCTTGCTCCGGACGCCCATATCGAAGTGGTGATGGCCGACATGACCGATGTCGATCGGATGCGGGGTGTTTTTGCCCGGTTGCGCCCAGAAATCATTTTTCATGCGGCAGCCTACAAGCACGTGCCCCTGATGGAGTCCCATCCGGGCGAGGCGGTTAAAAATATCGTCCTGGCCACGCGGAACCTGGTCGATTTGGCGGAAAGCCATCAGGCTAAGGCCCTGGTGATGATCTCGACTGACAAGGCGGTCAATCCGACCAGTATCATGGGGTCGTGCAAGCGGCTCGCCGAAAAATATGTTCAAGCCAAAGCGTCGACCTCATCCTGCCAACTGGTCACGGTCCGTTTTGGCAATGTGCTCGATTCGGCCGGCAGCGTCGTGCCGATCTTCCGTCAGCAAATTGCCCGAGGCGGACCGGTGACGGTAACCCATCCCCACATGGTACGGTACTTCATGATGATTCCCGAAGCGGCCCAATTGGTGATTCAGGCGGGGGCGATGGGACAGGGGGGAGAAATTTACGTACTCGACATGGGCCAGCCGGTGCGCATCATGGACCTGGCCCAGGACATGATACGGCTTTCCGGACTGCGTGTTTACGAGGATATCGAAATCGAGTTGACGGGACTGCGGCCCGGTGAGAAATTGTACGAAGAATTGTACAGCGAGCAGGAAAAACATCAGCCAACCGATCATGCCAAGATCATGGTAGCCGCCAGCGTCCCCCAGAAACTGCTGGAAGTGATCGATGCGCTCAACCGTCTCGACGCCGCCGTGGACGGACCCAACGAGGCGGTCCGGCACCTGTTGGGAGAAATCGTCCCGCTGCAAGTACCGCCCGCGACCAAGAGGCTCGAAGCGGCTTAGCGAAAGTAAGGGGCGGGAGCTTCATTGCCTTCCGACTCATTGCTGGATAAAATCGGAGCTAGATCTGTTATGGCATTTGGGGGCATGCGGTCTAGCCCGGGCTCAACTTTTCATCGGTCCTCGGGTCATGGGCCACAATCCGGGAAGCCATAAGGCTGCCCAGCAATGATAAAACGACAAGGGCATTCCTCGTGAGAACAACCATTTCCTCGGAACCGAATGTCGCCATGTTCGCCCCTTACCCAGTGCGGCGATTTACGGTGGAAGAGTACCACCAGATGGCTGCCACCGGCGTGTTGCGCGAGGAGGATCGAGTCGAACTGCTGGAAGGATGGATCACACCTAAAATGATGACGCACACCCCTCGGCATGATGGCTCGATCGATTTGCTCGACGAAGCACTCCGCCAGTGGCTGCCTGCAGGCTGGAGGATTAGGACCCAATCGGCCATCTCCACTGCCGATAGCGAGCCCGAACCGGACCTGGTCATCGTCCGGGGGACGTCGCGTGATTTTCTCGAGCGGCATCCTGGTCCCGAGGTAATCGGTCTGGTGGTCGAGGTTGCCGATAGCTCGCTCGAACGGGACCGTAACAAGCGGCGTCTCTACGCCCATGCATCGATTCCTGTCTACTGGATTCTGAATCTAGTCGAACGGCAATTGGAGATCTACCATCAACCCTCCGGTTCAACGACTGAGCCCGCGTACAAGGAAGCCACCATCCTCAAACCTGGTGACAGAGCAACCGTGGTGATAGGTAGTCAGCCACCCGGCAAGGTTGCCGTTGCGGATCTATTGCCATGACCATGGTGGATAAAGCTTTGAGGAATACGCTGGCCCTGTAAGAAGCAGCCGGGGCAATCCGAGCCATCTCCTCGTCAGACAGTTTGCGCAAAGACGGTTGATGAGTCCTCCAGTTCGGCTCTGTCCCTCCTCGGCTCGTCCATTTTCGGGGTATGTCCTCCATTTTGCCGAATGCGTGACAAACGCCTGCAATAACGGCCTGTTAGCATGGGAGGGCGTTATGCGGGTTCTGGGGATGAAACGGCTACTTGCGGGCCAGCCCGAGAGCCTTCTTTGCGAAAATCGCCAATCCAGGCGATAATAGGGGGTCGATCGCTTGACACGTCTTCTACTATTGAGGCCACTCTGGGCGGAAAAAGGGGACGGGAGTCTTTTTCAAGGCGAATGTCAAGAATCTTTGTCAAAGACTTGTCACGCTGGCAACGGCGCCAAAGATTTGACCAGCGCCAATCCTGAGTCTGCACGACCAATGCGTTTCGCTCAATGTGGCGGGCGGCCGTGAGAAAGTGATGGTCCGATTGCACGGGAAAGGATTTGAAACGTCCTTGATATACAAGGCTGGTACCTGCCGAGGGATTTTTTCCCGACCCCTTTTCCCGTCGTATTACTCGGTCACAAAATCGTTTTCTTCGAGACTCATGCGCACCATGCCTTGCATGGTCGTGATCCAGAGCAGGCTCGGCTTATATTCGAAAACCGTCGGGTACGACTGGCGATAATGTTGCTGTTTCTCGCCCGGAGGTGTGATATTGCTGGCAATGATCACCGGTTCCGACCAGCTATTGCACTCGTCGATCGAGAAGGCCATCGACAGCGTATCGCGGCGACCGATCCGTTTGGCCGGATCGCGAAAGCGGTTCCAGAGCAGCACAATCCGCCCGCTATGGAGCCGCAACAGCATGCCCGGCGAACTGCTGGAGGGTAGCTTCGAGGGTTGTGGCTTCCGCCAGGTAAGGCCCTCGTCATCGGAGGTGGTTTCCCAGAATCGGCCGCGGATGGTTCTGAGGAGTTGATAGAGCCGCCCGTCGGCGAGTTGGATGATGGTCCCTTCCATGGTGCCGCCGTGATCGCCATATCCGCCCGGCTTGCCGATATCGATCGTATTGCTCCGTTTCCAGGTGGCGCCTTCGTCGTCGGAAACATAGGTGTGCATCACGTGCCGGCCGGGGTTGGCCAGCGCCTTTTCCACGGCCGCCACCACGCGCCCGCTTTTGGTCTGAATCATGCAGCGAACGTAACCGCACCAACTGTCGTCTTGCACGATTTGCGGCGCCAACCAGGTTTTGCCGCCGTCCGTGCTGCGGACCACATAGGCCGGCAAGCGGCAGCCCGGCTGCGGACCCCCTTTGGCATCGTCCCACTGGAAGTTGAGTTCCTCCATGTTCATGAAGGCGAGAATCAGGGTGCCCTTCTTGGTTTGTAATAGGGCCCGCTCCTTGCTCGCCCTGAACTTCGCCCCCTGGGCGAAGAGAGTTCGCTCTTCCCAGGTTTTGCCGCCGTCGCCACTAATCCGGACGCACTTATCGCCGGCCGCCATCACGCTGCCGTTGGCCAGTGCAACAAACGGGCCGAGATGCCGGTGCGGCAGTTGTTTCGCCTTCTCGTGAATCTGCTCGCCGTAGATCGACGGCTTCAGTGCGCCTTTCATCTTGGCGATTTGTTGCAACAATAAATCGGCCACGATCCGTTGGCCCTTGTCGTTGGGGTGCATGCCGTCCAAGAGCAAATCGTCCGTCGAGCAGTCCTTCCGGGTGCGGAAGGCGGTAAAAATATCCAATACCGGCACGTCCTCTTCCGCGCCGACACGTTGGACCAATGGGACGTATTTCCTCACCTGCGCGTTGAACCCGTCGGGGTCGTCGGGATCGTAAGGCGGCTTGCCGTACAGTTCACGCAGCTGCTCGGTCCATGTCATGGGGTTGGGCGTCATGAGAATCACGGCCGTGCCGCGGCTTTTGAGATTTTTCACCATTTTTCGCAGGTTCTTCTCGTAGTCGGCTTGCCCGACGCGCGGCTTGTCGGCCGGCGGGTTCTTCCAGACGTCGTACGTCGAATCGTTGATGCCCAGCTGGATGATGGCGAGCGCCGGGCCGCGATTGAGCACGTCCCGTTTGAATCGCCGCAGGGCGTCGGCCGTGGTGTTGCCGCCAACGCCGGCGTTGATCACGTCGGCTTCGATGCCAAGGGCGGGCAGTTCCGCGCGCAGGATGTCGCAGTACACCACCAATGGCCCGCGCGGAGCGGTGGTCGAAGAGCCGAGGGCCACGATCACCAACTTCGACGAACAAGGGTCGGCCGCCAAGGCCGTTGCCGGCAGCCATATCGGCGTCGATGCCGAGAATAAAGCCGCAATAAAAACAACCACGCCAAGATTATTCAAGATAGGTGGGATGAATCGCATCGGCAGGCTTCCTCCAGGATTTGACTTGCGACCTCGGTTCGGTCAATTCTACAGGAGGCCTTCGGCGGATTCCAGGAGACGGCTGAATTCGGCCTGCCCGGCGAGCGGTTGCAGGTCCTGGTCCGCTCTGGCCCGGCGGGCCAGACGGGGATCGGCTCGTAACGCACTGCGGAGCAAGTTGAGGGCTCGCTCGGTGTCAGTGGGCTGCACGCGTGAAGTGAGCGCGTGGATGCAGGCCAGTTGCAACTGGTCGGTGGGAGTCCAATCGGGAGCTGCCGCCCCGGCTTGAGACAACTGCCGGACATGCGAAAGGGCCTTGTCGCGCTCGCCCTGCCGCGCGTCCAACACGGCCAGGCTCAGCAAAGCGCGCCGGTCATGAGGAGCCAGTGACAAGATTCGGGCCAGGACGGCGCGGGCCGGTTCGGGTTGCCGCAACCTGTCGGCCAGTACGTGGACCATGTTGCGAAGCAATGTTATCGATTGGGGGTACTGTTCCAGGCCACGGCGAAAATCGTCCAGGGCCTGTTGCGGCTTGTCTGGCAACCGGGCCAGGCCGCGAGCCGACCAGCCCGGGGCATCCAGGGGCGCCAGCCGGAAGCCGGCCGTCCGGTCCTCGTCGGCCCCCGATTCGTCTCCCATCTGGTCGCGAACTTGGGCGCGGAGGAAATAGATGCGCGGGTCGGTGGTCCGGAAACCGGCTGGCTGGTCGGTGGCCAGAGCAGCCGACAAGTCTGCAATCGCTTGCCTGTCGTGCCCTTGAGCACGGCTGGCAAGGGCCCGATTTACCAGCGCCGGAACCAGGTCGGGACGCAGCCGCAGTACCTGGCTGAAATCGTCGTGGGCCGCCGCGTAACGCCGCTGGTCGAGGTGACAGAGCCCCCGGTAAAAATAGCCCCGGAAGGAATCGGGCTGCAGGGCGATCACCGCGGTGTAGTTCGCTTCCGCTTCAGTGAAATTGTGCATGCCGGCCTGGGCGTTGCCAAGCAGGAGCCAGACGACTGGACTTTGTGGATGCTTGACGCGCAACATTTCCAACTGGGGTAAAACCTTCTGGTAGGCGGCCTGGTCCGCCCGGCCTGTTGCCAAGGTGCCGAGCAGCGTCAGGTACCCGGTCAGTTCGTCTCCGGCGGGAGCCTGTTCGGCCCGCAGGCGCATGGCCGTGGCGGTAGGATCTCCCAGGAGCTCCAGCAAGTGGGCCCGTTGCCATAGGATGGCCCGGCCGGCCCGATGGCCAGAGGCTGCGCGCCCCGCAAGCTGGTTGACGTTTAACGCCTTATTAAGGCTTGCCTGACGCGATACGGACATGCTGGCCGTCTCCTGCTGGCTCAAGCTGCCGGCCAGCAGGTACAGTAGCTCGCGGATCCCCAGTTCAACCTGGTGTTGCTGGTCTCTTGCCAGGTTGGCGAAATGGGGAGCCCGGCGCCAGTCGGGATGCGTGGCTACCTGATATTCTTGCAAGGCGTTTCGGGCATCACGAATTCCCTCGGCAAGCAGTTCCCGTTGCGTCCCGGGCAGACTCAGGCCCAAACGGGCGGCAACCAGTTTGCGGTGGAAATCGGCATAGGCATCTCGCGCCTCCAGTCGTGCGACCTGCTTGCTACGGACCATCGCCATGGCCCCCATGCCGATCAGAATGGCCAACAGCGCGGCGACCAGGCCCGCGGTAGCCAGACGGTGATGGCGACGCCACCACTTCGTTGCCAGTTCGGGGCCCGAAGTATTGGCAGCATGGCGCAAGGGCCGGTTTTCAAGATGCCTTTGCAGATCTTCCTGGAGTTCACTCGCCGTCTGATAGCGGTCTTGGGGGGACGCGCGCAGGCAGCGGTCCACGATCGAAGCCATGGCGGGACTGGCTGCGGGGTTCCGTTGGCGGACACCGGGAACGTCAGCCTGCCGGTCGGCGATCATGGCCTCGACCGATTCGCTAAATTGGCCGCGCCGGTTGGCGAAGGGACGGGTGCCGGTAAGTAATTCGAACAGGATGACTCCCAGCGAATAGATATCGCTGCGGGCATCGGTCGGGCTGCCGGTGACCACCGCCTGCAGATGCTCGGGCGCCATGTAGGGTAAGGTGCCACCCACCATCAACGTGGAGCGGCCGCCGGTGACGACATCTTCCGACAGATTGAAATCGAGCAACATCGGCACCCCATCGCGGGTCAGCAAGATATTGGCCGGCTTCAAGTCGCGATGGATAATGCCGCGCTGATGGGCATGCGCCAGGCCCGCGGCAAGCTGCAACGCCAACCGGGCAACGGCGTCATCGTAGCTTTCCGAAGTTTCGAGGCGGTCAACAATCGCAGCGCGAGGTGGGGCCTCTTGGCCCTTCCTGCGCTGCGTGTTCGGCGGCGAAATCGATTCAGCCGCAAGGCTGCTACGGCCGGTCTGCTCATTCCCGCTGCCTGTTCCGGGTACCTCCAGGCTGAGCGAACGGGAGTTGTCGAGCGTGGGTTCCCGCCGCCTGGCCAGGGTCCTATAAAATTCCTCTCCCGATCGGGGCAGCTTGTCGGGGCCACGAGGCAGCAGGTCGGTCAGGGTCCTATCGCCCCAGTACGGCATGCAGAGCGATTGCAGGTTGCCCACTTCATGCACCGAGTAGATCGGCATGATATTTGTGTGCTGCAATCGCGCCAGGCGCTGGGGCTCGACCGATCGAGTCAATGAAATTTTCAGGACCACATCGCGCTGGGCCAGGTCGTCCTGGGTGGCCAGATAGACCCGCCCAAACGTACCGCGGCCCAACTCGCGCACCAGGCTGAAACCGAGGAACGACTGGCCCACTTCGGGAAACTCTCGTGCCGCTTCGTCCAGCAGACAAGTTTGGTCGTAGATCGAGGCCAGGCTATCGGCCGGCTTCTTTTCCCCGGTCGGATTCGTGGCATGGGCCGAGGCTGCGTCCTCCGCCTCCGTGGGGAGCAGGGCCGGCCAATGATCGGTGCGGAGGGAGAACCGGCCCTGGTAGTCCGACCGATCGACCGGCTCTCGCCGTTGCCAGCGGAGCCTGTATTCCTCGAAGGCAATCTGGTCGAGTCGGTCGGTGTTCTCGAAAATACGCGGTACGACCGATCGGTACGCTTCCAGCCGTTTGCTGTTTCCCCGTGCGTAACAGTATTCCAGATCGACCCGCACCAGTTCGGTAGCGATGTCGAGATACTGGTGGTGCTGCTCGGGTGGCAGGAAATCGCTCAGATTGGGTAGCGACGGTTCCTGGGTTGGTGCGCCGACCGGTTGCGAGTCTGAAGCATGCGCGCAAATAGGATCGATTTTGCCTCGACTGGCGGCATGGGCCGGAGAACCGGCCAGGCAAGCCGATTCGTAAGACTCGACGAAATCGTCCAGGCTTCGAGGCTCGCTGTGATCAATCGTCGATTGCGTCGTTTTGTTCATCGACCAGGTTTCCAAGTCGGCGGCGAAAATCTTGCAGTATTCTTTCCACGGTCCGTTTGGACCGGCCTGTCAGCTCGGCAATTTCCTGCACACGGTGTCCGTCAATCCGTAGTGTGACAATCTCTCGCCCACTGGGCGAAAAATCTTCCAATAGTTCATCAATGACCATTTGCAGGATAGTCATCGACTGTTTGTCGTCCCCAGTACCGGCCAGTTGGGACAGTGCCTGGGGCTCCGTGGGAACGGTTGCGGCTGCGTCTCGCTTGAGCGCCCGGTGATGGACGGCCAGCGATCGAACCTTGTTCAGGGCCAAAACCAGCAGCAATTGCCACAATTCTTCGCCCGCGGGTACGTCGTAACAGCCGGTTTTCGCCCGGCGAAAAAAAGTTCGAAACACCGATTGGACGACGTCTTCGGGATCGAACCGGGTCGACAGGGCCGGGGAGATCTGCTTCCGGGCAAGCAACTGCAAACGCCGGGCGTAACGCAGGTACAAGGCCGTGGCAGCATCCTCTTCTCCCGTGCGAAATCGGCGCAGTAGCGAACGATCCGACCGGTCATCATCTCCCATTTCGGGCACGCTTTCTGGCATCGGGGCTATCCAGGTTATCAAGAGGAGTCGAATTGAGGCACGCAAGCCGCCAAGGATTCGTCGAAGGGAAGGGGAAAAGGCACGCCAACCCTTTTAAGTTGTGGACTTGTGTTTCGGTGGGCTGAGTTTGACAGTTCCGTAGTCTTTTTTGTTTCATCGGGATCGCTATCGGGATCGCTATCGAAACGGAATGAAACTTGGACGTTAGGACTTCGATCCCGATCCCGATAGCGATCCCGATGATTGTAGTGGACTCCTGGGATGATGCCTGGTACCCCTTTCGGAATTGCCTTATGTTGCCGCTCCCGGCGGCTCCCATTGGAAGCCTCCGGCCGGAGGAGCCTCACTACTACGGCTCTCGGCTTTCCGCTTTTTATTGGCGTATGTTCCCATCTTAATCGACTCCTCCCGTTACGGGGAATGGTTTTTCGCCCCGGATTGGGAGCCGTTTTGCGAGTTTCCCCACGTTTCTGCTGGAAATGCCATGATTCACGCCATGCTACCCAACGTAAATCCTTCCCGGCCCGCTTGCCGTGGCCAGGGTGACCATGGTTTTACGCTGGTGGAACTGCTCGTGGTGATCGCCATCTTGGGGGTCTTGGTTAGCCTGTTACTGCCAGCGATACAAGCGGCCCGTGAGTCCGCCCGACGCACCCAGTGCACAAACAATCTCAAGCAAATCGGTCTGGCCTTTCAAACGCACCATGCATCTCATGGATTCTTTCCCAGTGGTGGCTGGAACTGGAACCATGCGCCCACCTACCTGGGGGGCGCGGTTGCGGTGGGTGAGCAACAGCATGCCGGTTGGGGATTTCAGATATTGCCTTATATCGAGGCGAACCAGGTTGTGGAGGCGGGACCCGTGCAGGCCATTGGCACCGCCCTGAGCCTGTTTTTCTGTCCCTCGCGACGCGGTCCACAGACGGTCGAGCGGCCGGATAAATACAGTCCTCCGCTGACCGGTTCGATCCTGACGCACGCGCTGTGCGACTATGCGGCCAGCAATCGTGAACAGACTGGCGTGGTTCGCCGCTTCCTGCCGGTCAAGATGTCTCAGGTGACCGACGGCGCGTCGCACACGTTGCTGGTGGCCGACAAGCGGCTCAATCTGACCCACCTTGGCGAGGCGCAGGATGATGACAACGAGGGCTACACGGTGGGTTGGAATGAAGACACCATCCGCCGCACCCAGCGTCCGCCCGCGTCGGATCCACTGGGAGATGGGGATGGCGAGAAGCTTTTTGGTTCTTCTCATCCGGGAGTGATTCAAGCCACGTTCGCCGACGGTTCGGTGCGACCGGTCGGATTCCAGATTGACAAACGGATCTTTCGCCATCTGGGTGAAATTGACGACGGAGAACAAGCGGATGCAGAGTCGTACTAGGGGAAAACAAAGTGGAGTTTGCCGGAAGCCACGGTGGAGTCGGCTGCTTTGGGGCATGGGGCTGCTGGCCTGTATTGGTTGTGGCCGGTCGGAAGTGGCCAGCCTGGCCGGGGCGCTTGCCGATACGGACCACGAGGTTCGTTACGAAGCGGCCAAAGCGTTGGAAAAGCATGGCCCCGCGGCCGCCGAGGCGGTGCCTGCGCTGGCGGTCGCGCTGGCCGATTCCGATGCGCATGTCCGTTATCGCAGTGCAAAAGTGCTGAGCAAGATCGGTTTTGAAGCGGCCCCCGCAGCCGCCGGCTTGGCCCGCGCCCTGGAAAGTTCGCTGGCAGGGATGCCTGGCAATGGTCCGGACGAGGCGAAGACACGCTATTACCTGGTCAAGACCCTGGCCAACCTCGACGACGCAGCCTTACCTGCCCTGGCAGGGCTGATTCGCACCTTGCAGAAGGAGACGGAGCCGAAAACGCGGTACTATGCGGCCAAAGCGCTGGGGAAAATTGGGGCCGCGGCCCAGGCCGCGTTGCCGGCCTTGGAAAAGGCGCGTAAAGATCCCGAGAAAAAAGTACGTCAGGCAGCGAGCCAGGCTCTGGGTAAAATTCAGTAGTTTCAGGCAGTGGCCGATGAAGCCGATCCGGGGAACATCCTAACAACTAAGACGTCGGTTTCCGGACGGCTTATCGGACCGGCCTGCGAAGGGCGAAGCGGCCGTTTGAAGTACAAAAATCAACCACGCTGACAAAACCATGTTTGAACTTTCAGCCCAATCGGTTACCGCGAAAAGCTCCCAGAAGCCGTTGCAGTGTGGATTTCAGCCCGTGGAGGAGACCATGCTGGAGGTCGAGAAGGCCATGGCGGAGAGGGAGAAGCCCGATGTGTCTCCGCTGGGCTCCAGCAGCGAGGATATCAGTCGCTACGAAGAAATTCGTCTGCCTGTACGCGTGGTTCACGGCCCCCATCGATCGCCTCCTGGTAACGAGCAAATCGAGGGACGCGAGGTGTTGCGACCACGACCTCATGGGGAGGCTCGGTTACGCGTGGCTCTCTACTCCCATGATACGTTGGGCTTGGGCCATTTGCGCCGCAATATGTTGATCGCTCGAGCATTGGCCTCAGCTCCCACGGGTTGCACCAACCTGCTGATTACCGGCGCCCACGAAGCCAATTTTTTCAGCCTGCCAGAGCGAGTCGATTGCCTGACCTTGCCGCGCATTCAAAAAAACGACGCGGGGGAGTATTCGGTTGGCCAGCTCGATATTTCAGTCGAGCGTTTGACACGCATGCGAGGGATGTCGATCTGTTCCGTGCTGGAGCATTTTCAACCCGATCTGCTGATCGTCGACAAGGTGCCCAAGGGAGCATTCGATGAGCTCGTGCCGGTACTGGAAATGTTGCGGTCCGATCGTGGCACTCGCTGCGTATTGGGAATTCGTGATGTGCTGGATGATGCGGCAACTGTTCGCCGTGAGTGGCAACGGGAATCCTATGAAGGGGCCATCGACCGCTACTATGACGAGATCTGGGTTTATGGCGATCGCCGTGTCTACGATCCAAGGCACGAATATGGCTGGAGCGACGCGGTAGCTGATAAAGTTCGCTTTACCGGTTACCTCGACCGGTCTGCCCGCCATGCCAGCCATGTGGAAGCGACTTCAGCCAGCTCACCCCCAGCAGGCACGAACCCAGCGGATGCTTCCATACTGGCTTCCTTTCTCAGGCCGAGGGAGCCGAGTGTTTCACGGGTGCTCTGTACACTCGGTGGTGGACAGGATGGTTATCCGCTGGCGCGCGTGTTTCTCGATAGCCTGGCGGACAAGAATGTGACGGGGTTGCTGCTGAGCGGTCCGTTCATGCCAGCGGAGCTGTTTGCCAGGTTGCAAGATCGGGCTGCCAGGTTGAAGAATGTCCAGGTTGTGAGGTTTGCCCCCCAGGCGGACCGGCTCCTCGGCAGTGCCGATCGGGTGATTGCCATGGCCGGCTACAACACGGTTTGCGAGATTTTGACTTACGGCAAACCGGCCCTCCTGGTGCCACGAGTATCGCCTCGACAAGAACAGTTGATTCGTACCAGGAGGCTGTGCGAATTGGGCCTGGTCGACATGCTCCATCCGCAAGATTTGTCGCCCGCGACGATCGGTCGCTGGCTTTCCCAAACTCCGGCCGCGCAAACCGATTCTCGATATCGGCTCGACCTGAACGGGCTGTCGAGAATTCAGGATTACGCCACCTGTCTGACGCAAAAGTGTCCCATCCACCCCACCAGAACGGCCCACTCATGAATTCCATGCGAACCGACTCCCGCCACCGGCACGCCCATACCAGGGCTGCCGCTGCCAAAGCTGCCGATCTGGCCGAGACCGGGCCGGTTCGGGTTGCGTACGTGGTTAAACGTTACCCGCGTTTCTCGGAAACGTTCATCGTCAACGAAATTCTCGCCCACGAAGAGGCCGGTCTGGACGTTTCGGTTTTCGCCTTGAGGCCACCCTCCGATACGCATTTCCAACAGGCCATTTCCCGGGTACGGGCGCCGGTCACCTACCTGCGCTACGCGGGCATTAAAGCCGAAAATCTTTGGCTTGAGCTGAGCCAGTTCTTTCGCGTGGAGGGCAACCCTTGGGAGTTGCTCGGTGGTCCGTTGCAAGAATCGGTCGATTGCAGTGGTGCAGAAGTGTATCAGGCTTTGTTGCTGGTTCGAGAAATCCGTGCCCGACGGATTGAACATCTGCACGCGCACTTTGCGACCACCGCCTCGGCCGTCGCCCGACTGGCCGCCCATTGGGCCGGTATTCCTTACACGCTCACCGCCCATGCCAAAGATATTTACCATGAGCAGGTCGACCAGGCCGACTTGGGGCGGAAGCTGGCCGATGCGGCGGCGGTGGTGACGGTGAGTGACTACAACCTGGACCATTTGTGCCGTACCTTTCCCGCATCGGCAACCCACATCCACCGGATCTACAATGGGCTCGATCTGGATTCCTTTTCTTATGCGGAACCGAAAGCAGCTTCCCGGCGGATTGTGGCGGTGGGACGGCTGGTGGAAAAAAAAGGTTTTTCCGATTTGATTGAGGCTTGTGCTTTGCTGACCCAATCCGGGGTGGACTATCAGTGCGAGATCATCGGGACCGGCGACCTGGAGGAATCGTTGCGGCAGCAAATCAGCCAATGCCATCTCGAGGAAAGCGTACGGCTGGCAGGGCCTCGACCGCTACCGGAAGTGGCCCGCGCCCTGCGGGAAGCGGCCGTGATGGTGGCGCCCTGCATCACCGCATCGACCGGCGATCGTGATGGGCTGCCCACGGTCCTGTTGGAAGCGATGGCATTGGGGACGCCCTGCATCTCGACCCGTGTCGCCGGTATCCCCGAATTGGTCCAGCATGAAAAAACGGGTCTGCTGGTACCGGAACGGCAACCGGCCCAGTTGGCCGGCGCCATCGGCCGATTGCTTGCCGATGGCCGGCTGCGATTGAACTTGTCGACGGCGGCTCGGCGACTCATGGAAGGGCAATTCAATATTCGGCAAGGCGCGGCTTCGATTCGTCAGCTCTTTGTCACGGCTGCCCGGCAACCGGCCAGGCACGATCTGCCCCGGGCAAGCGAACGGACCGAACGACCGGTTGGGTCCACCTTGGTGGAGGTGGGATGATGCGCGTGGCCTATGTTTGCGCCGACGCTGGAGTGCCCGTTTTTGGCTGCAAAGGCTGTTCGGTGCATGTTCAGGAAATGCTCCGGGCATGGCTTCGGCAAGGCGCCCAGGTCGATCTGTTCGCGGCCCGCAAGGGCGGTTCCCGGTCCGTGTTGGGGGCCTTGCGGCATGGGGTGACCTGGCATGCCATTCCCAAGTGGACCGCGGAGACTGCTGCGAACGGGAAGGGGCCTGGCGGCTGCAGGAATACGGCCCCGCAAATGGCTCAGCGCGAACGCCATTTACTGGCGGTCAACGCGTGGCTCGAGCAGGCGCTGGCGCAAGTCGAGTCCCAGGGGGAGCCTTACGATCTGGTTTACGAACGTTACGCCCTCTGGTCGTATGCCGGCATGCAGTGGGCCCGACGCCGGCAAATTCCCGGCATCCTGGAGGTGAATTCCCCACTGATCGACGAACAGGCGACCTACCGCCAGCTGATCCATCGGGCGGATGCCGAGCAGGCAACCCGGCGGGTGCTGGAGGCCGCCGGGGCCACGATTTGCGTGTCGCGGCAGGTCGCCGATTACGTCAATCGGTTTCGTTCTGACCGGAGAGAGACCCATGTCTTGCCCAATGGTGTCGATCCCCGGCGTTTCGAGAGTCCCTGGCGCGGCAGCGCCAGGGACGCTCGAGCGAGTGCGGCGGGCAAGGTAGTCATCGGTTTTGTCGGCACGCTCAAACCGTGGCATGGCGTGGCGGAGTTGGTGGAGGCCTTTGCGATTGCTTTCCAGGCGAATTCCAGATTGTGTTTGCGTTTAATTGGCGATGGTCCACAACGCGAGCAACTGGAAGCCCAAGTGGCTGCGCTGCCGTGGGCTACCCGCCAGGCGGTTCAGTTTGTCGGCGCGGTACCGCCGGCTGAAATCCCGCGCTGGCTGGCATCGATCGATATTGGCGTGGCCCCGTACCGGCCGCAGGACGATTTTTATTTTTCGCCGTTGAAGCTGTTCGAATACATGGCTGCCGGGTTGGCGACGGTGGCCAGCCGGGTCGGGCAGATTGCCGAAGTCTTGGAAGATGGCCGCAATGGCTGCCTTTACCAGGCCGGTGACTGTCAGGCACTGGCTGCCATTTTGGAAAATCTCAGTCTGCGGGAAGATTTGCGCGAACGGCTGGGCAAGGCCGCGCGGCAGACGGTCCTGGATAACCACACCTGGGAGAGCGTACTGCAGCGGATCGTCACGATCGTCGATCGACTGCGGAAGAAAGCAGAGAGCGGAGAGCAGAGAGCAGAGAGGACTAAATTCGGAATTCGGAATTCGGATTGCGGAATTCGGAATGGAAGTTGGCAGAGCACCTGACACCTGACATTTGAATGTGGAATTCGGATAGCGGAATGCGGAATGAAAAACGGAAGACGGAAGAGGAAAAGCGGTACTTACCTGACACTCGGTGGCCTTTGGTCGAGAGCAGGAGAAGGGAGCAGGGAGCGGAAACTTTCACTGGGCTAAATCATTCATCATCAATCGTAAATCAGACATTGTAATTCACCATGTTACGCGACACCATTTTCCTGAACCTGGGCGGGTAGGGGCAACCTGGGCGTCGGCCCTTGGTACCAATTGAAAATTGACAATTGACAATTGACAATTGATAATTTCCAGACCCCGCCCTCCTGAACTTTGCCTTTTCTTTCTCCTGACACCTGACACCCGACACCCGACCCCTCATGTCCCGAGCCCCTTCCATCCTTGGCAGCATTGTCCGCTTTCGGCGGATGACCGGGCATTTTTTGCCCGAGTTGCGGCATGAAAGAATGCTGGTGGCCGGTTCCACACTGGCTTTGCTGACGAGCGTCGCGTTGCGACTGCTGGAGCCATGGCCACTCAAACTGGTGCTCGACCACCTGCTCGATCTCAAACCGCTCCGGCTGCCCGGAATCGGGCCCCTGGAGCCATCGGTACTTATCGGCGTGGTGGCGGCCGGCTATGTGGTTATCGTGGCATTCCGGTCGGCGAGCGACTACTTCAAAAAAGTCGGTTTTGCCCTGATCGGCAACCGGGTGATGGCGCGCATTCGAGGCAGGCTTTATCGGCATCTGCAGTCGCTGTCGATGTCGTTCCACACCAAGGCGCGCAATGGTGATCTGCTGGTCCGCGTGATTGGCGATATCAAGTTGCTCCGCGATGTGGTGGTGACCGCGATGCTACCTCTGGTGGGTAGCCTGTTGATGCTGCTGGGAATGGTGAGCGTGATGTTCTGGATGAACTGGCGGTTGACGCTGCTGGCATTGGTCATCTTTCCCCTTTTCGCATTCTCCTCGGTCAAGATTGGCCGAAAAATCCATGGCGCGGCTCGAGAGCAGCGAAAGCGCGAAGGAGCCATGGCGGCGACTGCCGCGGAAGCGATTGCCTCGGTCCAACTCGTGCAGACGTTGTCCCTGGAAGATCATTTTGACGCCAGCTTTTCCAGCCAGAATAAAAAGAGCCTGACCGAGGGAGTCACGACCCGGCGCCTGGCGGCCCGGTTGGAGCGCACTTCCGAAATCCTGATTGCCTTTTCCACGGCTCTGGTTCTATGGTATGGCGCCCGCCTGGCATTGGCCGGTGCGCTGAAGCCGACCGATTTGATTGTCTTTCTGGCCTATCTCAGAAGGGGGTTTCGCCCTTTGCAGGATCTGGCAAAGTATGCCGGCCGGCTGGCCAAGGCAACCGCCGCAGGCGAGCGAGTGGCCGAATTACTGGAAACGGTGCCGGAGATCCAGGATGCGCCGGATGCCCGCGAGGCGGCCCCCTTTGCCGGCGCGGTACGATTTTCGGGGGTTCATTTCGGTTACGCCCCTCCCGTGACCGTCCTGGACGGCCTCGACTTTTCCGTGGAGCCGGGGCAGACGGTGGCTCTGGTGGGCCATTCGGGCATCGGCAAGTCGACAGTGCTCAACCTGCTGCTCCGTTTGTATGATCCGACCGCCGGTTCGATCACGATCGATGGGCACGACCTCCGTCAACTGACCATCAGCTCGTTACGAGGGCAAATGAGTGTGGTCATGCAAGACACGATCTTGTTTGCCGCCACGGTGGCTGAAAACATTGCGTTTGGAGCGAACCAGGTTTCCGCGGAGGAGATCGAGGCGGCTGCCCGGCTGGCCGGCGCGCACTCGTTCATTCGGGCGATGCCCCAAGGCTATCAGGCCATGTTGGGCGAACGAGGAGTGAATCTTTCGCACGGCCAACGCCAGCGGATTGCGATCGCCCGGGCGGCGGTCCGGAACGCGCCCCTCTTACTGCTGGATGAGCCGACCACGGGGCTCGACGAGGAGAATGAGCAGATCGTCCGGCAGGCACTCCTGCGTCTGGCGGTTGGCAGGACCACCTTCCTGGTGACGCATCAACTGCGGGATGCGGCTTCCGCGGACCTGATCCTTTATCTGGAAAACGGCCGGATTCTTGAACGGGGCTCGTATGCCGAGTTGCGCGCGGCTCGGGGGAAATACGCGGCCCTCTACGAACAGCAAAACAACCATGCTTCGCACCACCGAGAGGTTCCCAGCCATGCCACTACCCGTTGAAACCGCTTGTCCCACAACGGCCATGCCCTCTGGCGGGCAGACGGATCGGGGAGTCAATCCGTATGTCTTTTTTGTCGGCAGCCCCCGTTCCGGAACGACCATGCTCAAACGGATGGCGGGCGCCCACTCGCGTCTGGCCGTGACACGCGAGACACACTGGATCCCCAAGGTTTTTGAAAAACGGCAGGGGGTGACGGCCGAGGGACGCGTGTTGCCAGGCCTGACAGAAAAACTGTTTGCGCATCACCGGTTTCCGCAAATGAAAATCTCCCGTGATCGGCTGACACGAATTCTCCAGCAGAACCCGGACATGCACTATGCCGATCTGGTCGCCTGCCTGTTCGACCACTATGGCCAGCGCAAGCACAAACCCCTGGTGGGCGACAAGACACCCTCGTATGTCCGTAAATTGCCCACGCTTACCACCCTTTGGCCGCAGGCGCGAGTGGTTCACCTGATTCGCGATGGGCGGAATGTGTGTCTTTCTCTGCGTAACTGGCGGATGGTCCACAAAGCGGCGGGCCGATTTGGCACCTGGCAAGCCGATCCGATCGTGACCGCCGCCCTGTGGTGGAAGACGCTGGTGGCGTTGGGGCGGCAAGATGGCAAGGTGTTGGGGGCCCACCGTTATCGGGAATTGCATTATGAAAAATTAGTTGAGCAGCCACGAGAGGCCTGTACCGAGCTGGCCGATTTTCTCGACTTGCCCTACGAGGATGCCATGGCGCACTACTATCTTGGGAAGACTCGTTCTGGTGTGGACCTATCCGCCAACGCCGCCTGGTTGCCTCCCACCGTGGGCCTGCGCGACTGGCGCAAACAGATGCCACCGGCGGACCTCGAACGGTTCGAGGAGGCGGCCGGCGATCTGCTCGACGCGTTGGCTTACCCGCGTGGCTGTTCGGAAATTTCAACGGCGGTCAAGCGGCAAGTGGCCCGGGTCAAAGAACAATTTACCCAAGAGGCCAATGCGCGTAATTGGCGCCTGCCAGAATCCTGGTAGGCGGATCGAAGTCAGGTAAAGGTTTGGCAAAGAGTATCGGGTGTCGGGTGTCAGGTGTCAGGTGTCAGGTGTCGGGACTCGGGATCGGGATCGGACTCGGGATCGGACTCGGTGTCGGGTGTCGGGTGTCAGGTGTCAGGTGTCGGGACTCGGGATCGCTATCGGGATCGGGATCGGGATCGGACTCGGACTCGGACTCGGG
>JAJRWS010000673.1 GCA_024276705.1 Planctomycetota bacterium
AGGGGCTAGAGAATAAATATCGTACTCGTACTCAGCCCAGCGGTACTCGTACTCGAATCCAAGTCATAGGTAAGGTCGGTCATCATCGACATCCATGGTCTCCTATTTCGTTTGCATCCAATGGTTCTATTCGAGTACGAGCACGAGTACGACGGAACGGCGGAGCCTGATGGGTACTCACCAGCAGAGCTGGTGGTTTACGGACAGGAATTACCAAGGGACCCGGATAGATGGGCGCGCTGGCATTGCGACCACGCCTTTCGTTCAGGTAAGGGACGTGCCACACGTCAATCTACAGCAAAGTGTTGAATCACGCGATAAGTCAAGTTGATGCGTTCGTCCAGTGGCCGCTTTGACTTGGGAACCTGATGCAACCAGTGGTGCTGCGTGGCACCGCGCATCAACAGCAGGCTGCCGTGAGTCAGTTCGATGGACTCGCGCAGTTGGGAATTCTGCTTGTGCTTGAATTGAAAACGGCGGAGCTGGCCAAAGCTGACCGAGGCGATCACCGGATTGACTCCCAGAGCCGGTTCGTCGTCGCTATGCCAGGAGACACTGTCGCGTCCATCGCGGTATCGATTCAACAACACACCGTTAAATCGCGTGTCGGCAACCTGTTCGACCAGCGCCTTGATTTGCAGCAGATCGTCGGTCCAGTCCTGGGGCCGATGGGTGGCGCCGGAATAGGAGTATTCGACCCACTTGTCTCCATGCCAGGCCGTCAGGCGTGGCATGGCCACTGGCCGCCCGAACATGGTGATACGCTGCTGCTTCCAGGCGATGTTTTGCTTCAACGATTCCAGCCAGCGATCGCTTTGCCCGGACGAAAAAAACGCGGGGAACAGCACCACATCCGCATCGGGTATTTCGATTCGTCTCCCTTCCTCAGGTCTCATTTCAACTCTGCCCCCACAGCCGTAAGGATCGTTCGTGAAATAACTGGCATATTTCCAGGCCCCTCACCCTACCCTCTCCCCCGCTATTCCGCTGCGCGCACCGGGGGAGAGGGGACATTGGAATCTGCCGCTCGCCAAAATAGCCTGATCCGTCCGTAAAATCCACCAATCATCTACCCTTTACCTGATGGGTGCATGCAGTCGTCCACGAAATTTTTTTGATATCTTCGCCAGATTGGGGGCGACAAAAATCCAGAGTCAGCGCATAATGAAATAGTCGGGCAACATGGCTTCAAGACTTTTCGGCTTTACGCCATAGCCAGCCGCCCGTTTTACGCCGCACTCACTTTGTTTAGGGAGGGCACGTATGTTAGATCCGCCAGGACAGTCGCAGCGAGAGGCGGTGACGTTCCCGCTTCTCGAAGTTGGTATCTCTTGCTAACTTCCAGGGCTGCGATGGACAGCATCACACGTTAGTGCTTTGGTGAGCTTTGCTCAGGTTTCGAGTGGCTCGTATTTGCACTTGCACCGAGTGAACTTCGACAGAACGGTTGTCACTGACCGACCAGGTTCATCGATTATCGACGAGCGTCGGCCAGTATCCGCACGACCGGGTTTTGCGAAGTCGACCCAGCGGGGTAAGGCATCGATTGCAAACGCGAGTTGTTTGCATACCGGCAAAGTTCCCAGGCCTGGTAATCTCGCGACACATTTTACAATTCCCTCGCTGGAAACAGCCCCGAATGGAGCGTGTTCAGCGAGGGTTTTTCATGCGCTGACGCGAAGAAGGCAATGATCCCGAGGCATTCAAGGAGATCCTTCACCTCGCTCCACTCGGTTCAGGATGACACGATTTTCGCTTTTTGGGTAAGAATCGTCTATTTATCCCCATTGTGGTTAGCGGGGCCGTGAGACACTGAACTCGGGGCAACGATTACTATCAGGCCTGGCTGGCCGGCGCGATACGACGGCTCAAGTTTTACTCAAAGCTTAGGTTTTACCAGATCGGTGCATGCAATCGCAAAAGAGAAAAATTTAGCTCTCTTTGTCAAATTGCAGGCAACAAAAATCCGTGCAGGGCGTATAATGAAATAGTCAGGCAACGGGGCCTCACCACTCATCGGCGTAACGCCTTGGCCCCTAGTTGCTTTTCAACCGAACTCACATTTTTGGGAGGGCAACACATGTTGGATCCGCCAAGCCAATCGCGGCGAGGAGCGGTAAGGTTCACGCTCCTCGAAGTTGGTTTCCGGCTTATTGCCATGACTCTCATGACTGCGATGGACAGTCTCACACGTTTGTGCTTTGGTGAACTTTGCCCCGGCTTCGGACAGTTATCACCTGTCCCTGTACCGAGTGAACTTCGGCGGAATGGTTGCCACTAACTGACGCCTCTAACTGGCACCACGAATTGACGACCGGCAGTTATCGCCGGTCAGATTCCAGGCGACCACGTTCCACGAAACCGACCCAGCGGGGTAGGGCATGGGCCGCAGGCGAAAACAGTTTGCATACCGGCAAAGTTCCCCAGCGTTATAATCTCACGACACATTTTACAATCCCCTCGCTGAAAGCAGCCTCAAACGAGGCGCGGTCAGCGAGGGTTTTTTTGTGGCATTCGGGTAGCCTATGAAATCCAAAGCGACGGCTGCGCCGTCGCACTCCATAAAGCCAGCATTGTGGTTATAATAATGGTTGAAATAAGGGGACGCAGCCAATACTGTTCGGCACGATATTTGAACAGCCCTTTGCCTTTCTGCAAATCGTCCTGAAAGGCCCAAAACATGCCAGCCCAGGGCAGAGCGCAGCGCCGCCCTGGGAACGAGAATAAACCATTGGGCCCTGAAAGGGCGCAACAAAGGTCGTCTTGCCGGGGCATGTGCCGCCCTTACAGGGCTTGTTTTTGTTGGGGATTGTGTACCCAGGGCGTCGACAAGGCTCGTGAAACTCGCCTTATCTTTGCCCTGGGCTGATATGTTGTGGCCCCTTCAGGGCGAAATATTGTGGGTGTCCCCCGAGCCCTCTCAATGGTCGCTTTGCAGCAATGAAACAACTTGAGTAACAAGCGAGACAAGATCTTTTCCGACCACATCCCAGACCACATGGTTAGTATCTGGCCATAGTGGATTTGGCAATGGGTCTGTGCATGCTGATGGAAACGCCACTGCGGACGATGACGTCAACGGTGGCAATTTTCTGGCATGACACTGCGCACGTACGCATTGAGCGTGAGGCCGCTGGCAGGCACTGTGAAAGGTGACGCCAAGAACGGATAACGTCGCATTCTACCCATCGACGCGCCGCCAGAGTTCGCCATCGTCGATCGCGATCGACGGGTCCGCTTTCAACTCAGCGGATCGTCGTGATGCTTCACGAAGTACCTCTGGCGGCACGACAATGGGATCGGTCGACGCGGCAATGTCATCCCACAACTGAGTGACGATTCGCAGCTTGTCAACGACCGGTATGTCGCGGAAGTTTGTGATGTCAATGCTCATGGGTTACACCTGAGGGAAAACGACGGGATTTTCTGTGACTGGTTGCCGCAAAGTCTGGTCGGAATTTGGGGCCATGGCTTGACTACGGGTACAACCTGTCGTTGTATGGCCCTGTCCATCCTTATGGCCCTGTCCATCCTGAATCAAGAAAGTCGACGTCGCTCCGATCCGAATCAAAACGGCCCCTGGCCGCGGAACCGAACAACTCCAGACGGCCCACCCGATACCGGCGGCACAATTTCGCGATTTCTTGGCGACGTTCGGCAACGGATGGATCCATGTCGGAATTGTACCCCAATCATGGACGAAAACAAACGTATCTTCGGCGGAAACGGGACCGTCGGACAACTACAACAGCGATATCAACCCCTCCTCGGCGAACAGCGTGTCGAGCAACGCCTCGTCCACGGCATCCGCATCGCGATGGAATCGACCGTCGCCGGCCTTGCCAGACTGGCCGTGGAAGAGATGATTGGCCATCTCATGCGTGCCGTGCCAGGCTGGAAGGTAGTCCCACCTCGCCCTTTGCGCAACTCGGCCAGAGGGGGCTTCCCGGTGGCGTGCTGGCGGCCTGAAACGCGACTCAGGCCGCAACCGCAAGGCCTGGTCCATGGCGATGGCTGCGTCCACCAGTTCGGCGGATAGGGGCTGGGCGGAAAGGGGTTCGGCGGACAGGGCAGCGGTCTCCGATCCTAGAGAGCTGACGGATGCTGGTTCGATCGCTGCGGATGCCGCCGCGGTAGGCGGAGCAATAAAGCCCCGCTGCCACGCCAGGAAGTCGAAACCGTCGACGTCGCCATCGGAGTCGGCGTCGCCATCGATAAGATTTGCATCGGTCGGCGTTCCGAAACCGGTTTGCCACAGGCCGAGGTCGGCGCCATCGACGTTGCCGCTAAAATCGAAATCGGTCGGCTGCGCGGAGAATGTTTGCACATAATCGCCACCGGCTCCGCCGTCGGCATCTCCATCCAGCAGGTTGCCTGCGGTATCCTGGATGCGGCCGCCGTCGAGTGTCAGTGTGAAGGGGCCTTGGCGAACATACCCTCGCAGGTCAACCGTGGCTTGATTTGTTGCGGCCGCATACTCAAAACCGGCTCCTGAAAGATCGACAAGCGTCCCACCCTCGTTCGCCAGCGTCAAATCCTCCAAGCTCACCGTGACCGCTTCCGAGAAATCGACCGTCACGATCCCCCTGGGATCGACAACCGAAAATGCCGAGACAACCGGTGGCGCGGCTTCCCGCGCCGTCCAGATTGTCGTGGCAGGTCCGGCAGGGGTTGCCTGCCCGTCACCGTTGCGGGCGAGCGACTGGAAGGTGTAGCGAGTCTCTTGTTCCAAACCGGTAATCGTCAGGTTGGTCCAGACGTCGCGGGTCTGCCAGACAGGGGTTGCGGTCAGCGACCCGTCGGAGGCGACGTACATCGACGTCTCTCCATCGAACAAGGCGTACTCGGTTCCCACCGGATTGCCGTCAATGCCAAGGCCGACGAGTAGTACAGTCGTCTGCGTTGCGCCGCCGAGTACCGGAGCAGCAGGCATTTCGGCAAGGGTACGGGCCATGACGACCGACGTCCACTCCGACACGTTTTCACCGGGCGAAGCATCTTTCACCTGAACACGGTATTCATGAGAGGAGTTCGGCGATAATCCCGAGTCGCTGAACTCGGGGGATGTCTGCCAATCGCCCACCACGCTTCCATCACGCTCAAGTTGGTATTGTAAAACGCCCGTCCCATCGATGCCGTCCGGTGCGAGGACTTCAATGGTCGTGTCGTTTACCGGGGTCAACTGAAGCGCTCCCTCCGTCCACAGCGGACCGCCTGCATCGGCCAACAATTGAAAACGTTCCACGGACTTCGTCCCGTCGGCATGCGTCACATGCGCTAGCACCTCGAACCAATCTGTATCTACAGGTACATCCCATTCGAACAGGCCGCTTACCGGATCAAGCGTGGCACTTGGCGGTCCGGAAATAAGCGAAAAACTGTCACCCTCAACGCCAGGAACCGTAGCGGAATACAAAGTCCCGGGCTGGGCGAAAACGGCCCACTGGTCAGGCTCTGGCCCTACGGTCGCTGCCCCGCCAACGACGACCAAGATGGCGTCGCTCTCCTGCCCAATATGCCCTTCCGTATCAACGGCCGCAACCACCACACGGTACGATTCTCCCATGACAAGTTCGCCGATAACCGCCTCGGATTCAACGGCCGTAACCGTCCGTTCGACCTGCTCACCGGCTGCATTGCCGGTGAGACGGACCAGGTAGTGGTCCAGGTCAGGCGCGGTCGATGCATCCCAAGTCAGGCGGACCGTCGTATCGGTCCCTTCGGGCGCATTCAGACCTGTCACTGCCTGTGGGGCATCGGGATCGACCACGGTAACGCGGCCAGTCGAGTAACTGACGACTTGCACGTTCACACCATCGTCGATCACTGCATAGACATAGTATTCTCCAGTCGGTACGTCTGCTGTATCCCACGTAAAACTGTCCGTCGTGTCGTCTTCGCTGATTCCCGATGCGATCAGCATGCCGTCGACCCCTCCGCGATCCGTGTCATAGAACAAGCTGATGGTTGCATTGGAGTCGGAGTCTTCATCGAGCCACGTGATATCGACCGAGGCTACGGATCTATCGATCTGCGGTGTTTGGACTGTGATTGCTGGTGCAATCGTGCTTTCGTGGGATGTTACCGTGTATCCGCCGATGCCGTCCGTTTCCGACACAACCAGTGTCCATGTCCCACCAGCCGGGATGGCCACTTCAAACACAGCCATGTTACTGTCGGGATCCTTGTAGTACCACACACCTGGATGGTCGCCCACATTGTCCGGGGTGTAGGTTATCGTGCCCGATGGATCGGTCAAATAAATATCCGTATCGCCCGTATCCCATTCAAGCTTGAACAGGGCACTGTCGAGACCCACTGGCAAAGTCAATTCATGCGGTGCCGAGGCACTTAAAATGATAATTCCTCCCGTAGGCGGTGGTTGCACAACGATCTCTTGTAAATCGCTGTAACTGGCAAACCAGTCGATATCGCCCGTGTTGAGATTGAACTCAACGGCTTTCTTTACTGAAACGAATCCCACGCCTACCCTGCCCCCGATTAAGAGAAAATCGTTGTCCAGGTTATCGTCGTCCAGGTATTGTCCATAACCCTTCGCGGTGGCTAATGACCATCCACCAAGCCAACTCGGGGCATGGAGATCGCCTTCAAAACTGCCGGAAAGGTTTCTATCCAGCCCAAGGTGCATCTCCGCCGAGACATCCAGAACACCAGCATAGTTCAGGTCGCCTTTGACATAGAGGCCGTAGCCCTTGTCCATCACGACCGTGGCTGACGCCAATTCGTACGGATTCTCACCGCCACCCAGGAGCACCTCGCCCGTACCGGTAAATCGTCCTCCCGTGTCGTATTCCGCATCGAGATCGAGACGGACCAGGTAATAATCGTTTCCATTCACATGGATTTGTGGACCGGCCGTAAATGCCATATTGCCGCCAATGACAAACGGGGGAGGACCGGGCGCGAGTTCGTCAAGACGTGCCCCTACTTCCTGCCAATAAACGATCGGCACAGGCGCCGGCGGTGGGCCATAGATCACCGGATATCCCGGACTTTGAAAGTGGTAGTTCATCGAAATATAGTTGAACGAGCCCTCTTTGATCCCAACCCCCACATCGATGCCAGTCCCGGCCGGTAAATTCAGTCTGCCATCGGCCCGAAATTCTCGTGTTGTCGTATCAATCTCAAAGACCAAATCTTCGAGCGAGAATCCACCATCGAGTCCGATCGGGCCGTCGATCCTCAACTCACCGACGATTTCCAGTTCTGGCAACCCCCCATCGTGGTTGGAAATCGCGATATGCCGGTCGTTGGTGAGAAGGTCAATCGTTGTGCCCCCCATCGCCTGCGGCAACTCTAGGCGACCGCGTATCTGAATTTCATCGGAAGAGACATAAATCGTTACGCCTTCATTCTTGAAAGGAATTCCATGGAAGCTTAATCCCTTGGTATCAGGTACGGTGATCGTCGCGCCACTGAATCGGAAACCGCCTGGAATATCTGGGCCGATCTCAATATAGTCGTTGCCGGTGATCTCCAGTTTCCAGGCATTTTTACCATCAGTGCCTACCGAGGTGGGTAAGGAGAGGCCGCCTTGAATGCGGATGGCACCGCTCACCAATTCCAACGTGTCGAGCGACACATCCATGCCCATCACCTTGAAGTCACTGACAGCTTCTTTCAAATCGTCTGTAATGGCGTGTGTATCAAACCGGAACACGTCGTCGTAGATTAGTACGTCGCCAATCACGTCCAGCCCGCGCAGCCAGAAAGCGGCATCCCCTTCGATGATTTGGGTTGCTTCATTAAATTGCAACCTGCCGATGACTTCGACAGTATTGTTCAGAAGAATCGCCCCATTCGCTGTCCACCAGCCGCCACTGGAAGCCTCGAACGCGCCCTGGATTTCGATGCCCGCCACCGTTCGGATATCCCCAGAGATCGGCGGGAGAGTTTCGCTCGTAAAACCGACCGATAGCGTGTACGTTCCGGTCGAATTTCCATCGTCGCCATCACCCAAGACATAAGGCCGGTAACTCCGATTGGGGTCTCCGGATACACCGACGTAGTACGTTCCCGGCTGCAAGGATTTTTCAATCTTGGAGCCTCTCACGACCATTCCACCCCCAAGAGCGGTAGGATAGCTGTCGTTCGATGCGATCTCATTGCCTGAGGAGTCGAATAGCCGCAGGTAGCCGTCGAGAATCGTAGTGGGAACAGGAAGGGGACCTTCATACGTCTTGGCAAGCAGGTCTACTGTTCCGTACTCGGTGAGGGTGAATCGGTAGAGATCGATGTCGTTGGCGCCGTACTGGCCGTTGCCGATTTGTTCGATTCGCGTAGCGGTCATTCCAGCGGTCAGGGTTCCAAGATCGGTGGACCCGAGGAGGTTGTCTCCGACGTCTGTCGAAGGCGTGAATGTGATGTCGTCCAGCGCAAAGTCATTCGAGGAACCACCTGGATTATCAACAACTATCTCGATTGTTGCGGTTGTGGAATTATTTGAGTTCCACGTAAAGTTGGATGGCAACCACTCACCTACCACATTTGGTGCGATGACGGTTCCTAATGAAATGCCGTTGATCGAGAATCTGAGCTGCACTGGAGCAGGGAGATGCCAAGTACTGATCCACGCGATTAAGTCGTACTCTTTATTCGTTTCAGTGGATACTGTTTCCGACCAAACGACGACATCGGAGGTGTTCGCAGCATTCACTACCATCATCAATCCTAAGCCAGTGGTGTGATCACCATAAGAAGCTGCATCGCCATGAACGCTTCGCGGATTATTTACTACTGCATATGTTTGATAGGGATTTATATTACTGGGTGAAAACGAATACTCGGTGCTAAAACCTGTGTTCCCGTCTTCAAAAGCGCCGTTTGTAAGCAGGTTTGCGCCGTTGGCACTTGCCACGCGAAAACCAATATTGATGTTCTCGAACATCAGGCTGTGGCCGACATCGCGACACGCTGCTTGCAAGTAGTAGCTTCCGTAGTACCAACCACCGCCTCGCAAGCCATTATACGAATCGGAAAAGACCTTCTCATTCCACTCCCAGACGTTGCGCCCTGGTCGAACGTGCCATAGGGGCTCTCGCTGTTCTCCCACTCGCCAACTTCAGTCATCCAATAGGGGCTGCCAATACCCTTGGTTCCATAGTCACCGTCGTATGTGGCATAATTGCCTGGGTCCGTTCCACCTTCAACGAAGGCAGTACCCGTACCGCTAAGATCGCCGCTGTTGTTCACATAGCCTGGTGCGTTATCGCTGCTGGTCTGGTAGTCCCAGTAATTGTCCGTTGGGCCGTCATTCTTATGGTAGGCTGCTTTGTACCACTCGTCCTCGCTGGGAATGAAGAAGGTAGCGTTGGGATCGCGCGCCTCACTTAGCCCATCGCTGATCGTGTAGGTTCCATCCTCGGTGGTACCGAAGCCTTGATCGCCAGTCGGCTGGCCGTTTTCCAACCAGTTGGTAAACCGCATCGCGTCGAAGAACGAAACGTAGTTCACTGGCCGATCTGCTCGGTCAGCAGCGATCGAGTAAATGTAGGTACCCGACGAGCCAAGCCGTTGGATTTTACAGCCGTACTGGCTCGACCACATGTTGGGGTTGTACAACTCGTTGGGGTCGCTGTCGGCAACGGCATTGAGGAACTCGGTGTACTGCCCGGTCGTGACTTCGTGCTTGCTGATGCTGTAGATGTAGTCGACAGCTCCGACGATAGCGTTAGGGCCGTACCCACCAGCGCCTGCTCCGGAAAGTTCACCGACATTTCCCGGATTGCCGATGGTAGCCCAGTCGAAGGTGACTACCGAAAGCATCCGCCGATCTTCGAGCGTCTCTACGCGGAGTAACCGGCCCAATGATTGGAGGTGCCTGTGGGAGAAAAGCGAATCTTGTTGACGGCGGGAGAAACGACGGCGTGAAGAAGGGCGACGCATCGAGAACCTCCGGCGTTGGTCGCAGCGGAAACAAAACCTACACAAAATCTACACAATGGGTGTCCATTATGACCAAGTGCGATCCGTGAATCAAGCTTTAGAGATGAATTAATCCGGATTGGCAGTGATTGGCGATTTTATTGCGGTCAAAGCTGCACAGTTTTCGTCTATGATGCAATAGAGTTAGCCATATATGCCGCTGTCGATGCGGCTTTCAACTTGCCTGATTGTGGCAGCAACGATGGCGATGTCCGGTTAGCGAAATGCGAGGTCACCGCATCAACCATGAACTCGAACACCGAGCGGCCCTGCATTCGGCCGGTTTCCGAGACCGTCAGAATTCGTTCTAAAAACATGAGAGTGACTTCCTCCAGCCATCGCTCTGATGCGTGGCGCAAACTATGAAAGTTTCTCCGCGATCCATGCGGGACTACCAGGGCCTCGGACTTTTGCGATGAGCGTTGGCGGAGGCCCGCATGGAGGCCAACGGCTAAAACGATAGATCGCGGAGCGATCAACGACATTCAGAAACAAAGTCGCTGATTGCTCCGCAATCATAGCGGAACCACCAAACCCAAACAGGGAACGGGGGCAGGTCCAGTTATTGATTAGGGCGACCCGGTTCAGGTAGCCCGTGGGGATACCGCGCCCTGCCCGCTATGCTCCCGGTGGGTACAATTGTGGTTTTTTGGTAGGTTCCTTCTGCCGGAATAGATCCTTTGCTTCGGTGAAACGCAAACCGGCTCCAGGAACCGCTCGGCAAGCGGTACCTACTTTGCCCCGTACCGGAACGGGGACAGGTCCAGTTATTGATTA
>JAJRWS010000674.1 GCA_024276705.1 Planctomycetota bacterium
CGTAGCGCCCGCCGACTCGGCCCCACGGGGAGTCCATCACGTTGAAAAGTAACTGCCCATTATAAATGGCCCATCCCTGAACTATTTTGAACAGGAGGAAACAGAGAAAACGAAGAGTCCGCTCCTCTGTTATCTCTGTTACCTTCTGTTCTAATCAATCCCCGATCCCCAATAGCCCGACCGCAACCGGCGTCGCCTTGTGAAGATCAGCGAGATTCCCAGGCAGACCAGGCAGGCCAACGTGCCCGGTTCGGGCACGGCCACTTGCAGGAGGGCGAACGCGCCGGAGCCTTGCGCCTGATCGTAGGCAGCGCGAAAAAGGACGAAATCCTGCAAACTGTGCTGACCGTTAAGATCCATGTCGCCCAGCAGGAGCGCTTCCTCGGGAGGCAGCCCGGTAAGATCGGCTTCCGCATTGGCCTGAAATGCCAGCCAGTCGTCGCTATTGATCTGGCCATCCTCATTCAAGTCGCCAGGGATGGTTGGCGCCGAATCGCCCGGCTGGACAAATTGGCCGGCAACCATGATCGCTTCGCCAGGATTATTAAGATCGATGAGAATCTCGAACGAATTGTTGGTCTCGTCGGATTCGCGAATGCGGTTTTCAGGGTCGACCGTCTGCCGCAGCCAGTACGTGGGCCCTTTGGGAACATTGGCGATATCGATAAACTGCCCCGAGGAACCGGCCGTGTACATGTCGGCATAGCCGGCGCTGATCCGCTGCTGCACCGATTTGTCAGCGCTGGCGTAATTAGGCGTACTGGGACTGTAGCCGGGCAGCGGACCACGGTTCCCGCTCAAACGCCAACTGGTTTTACGATTGCCAGCCACCTCCTCTCCCACCGTCAGGACTCCGTCGACCACCGGTGCCTCGAACAATGAAAACTGGGTGAAGTTCTCGAACCAGATCAGATTGAGGTCATTGGGGTTCGGCGTACCGGGAGACCCGGGGATTGGCGCGGTGCCGATCGAAATATCTTCGAATTCGTTGCCAAAATCGTTGTTGACGTAGACACGCTGTAGTAATTCGTACCGGTCATTGCCGACATCGGGCCCACGGCGAATTTCAAAGAGCCCATCGCCCTGATTGGCAAAAAGAGTGCTGAACCTCAAGATCGTCCCATCGAGTTGCCAATTTTGCAAAGACTGAAGGTTGGCAGGCGCATCCTCCTCGACAAAGGGAAACATATCCGGATAGAGATGATTTCCCGGCACTCCTGCTTCCGCCCTGACGGCAAACAGCGTGCCGACAATCAGCACACCACCTGCCAGCAAAGTCACAACCGGCAACCGACCGAACGAGTTTTCAGGTGTCACCACCGTGGATCTGGCTACATAGGGCTGCATGATTATTTTACTCCACGATGAATGCCAACGAAAGAAAAGCCCGTGAAAAGAGCCGCCGAAAAGGACGGTCAGAATTACTCACGTTATAGTCAACTCGCCCCAGGATGGCAAATCGATGTCATGGGGCCTGTTGCCCGGCGGGCAAAGCCTGGCGGTGGAGTCGGGCCGCCTGGCGGCGATGCCAGGCCGCCTTTTCGGGCTCTCCCCGGCGTGCAAAAACTTTGGCCAGGCCAGCATGCGCAGTGACGTCATTCGGCTGGCAGGCCAATGCCTGCCGGAAAAGCCCTTCGGCTTCGTCCAGTTTGCCCAGATCGACCAGGAGTAGCCCCGCCTGACAGCATGCCTGAGGATTGTCGGGCAAACGGGCAAGAGACTGCCGATAATGCTCCAGAGCCCCCTCTTTCCGGCCAAGACGAACCAAAATAGCAGCCAAATTATTGTGTGCGGCAGCCGAATCGGGCCGAAGCTGGAGACTCGCCTGAAAACTTGCTGCCGCTTCCTCCAGACGGCCCGTTGCGGCCTGCATGGCTCCTAACGCCAACAGTGCTTCGGCATCCTGGGGGTTGTCACGCACCGCCAAGGCGAACTGCCGTAGCGCTTGCTGCTGGCGACCCCTCCTGGCCTCCACGTCGCCGAGCGAAAAATGAGCGGAACCTCGCACGATCCGCTCATGCCAGGTTCTGCCCGCAGGCTCGGACGAATCGCCCAACGCAGCAAGCGTCTGTTCGAATTGTTGCCGGGCAAGATTCAAGTGGCCTTCCTGCAACCACAACCGCCCCAACCGAAGCCGATTCACCAGATCGCCGGGATCTTGCCCCAGCAAGGCAACCAGTTGCCCACGCGCCTTGGCTGGCCAACCAGCCTGCAGATAAATTGTGGCCAATTCGCGTCTCAACCCGGGCGGCCGAAACAGCCCCCACCGGTATGCTAGTTCCAAGTGAGCCAATGCCTTAGCTTCCACTCGCAAAGCTATGCCAGGAGAAACTATGGCGTGGTCCGATTCTGAAACTGCAGGATCTTGCCGATTCGAATTGAGCGACGGTTGCCACTGGGCCAATGCGTGCTGGCCTGCAACCCTATGGTAACGAATGAAAGTGCTATGCAACAGCAACAAGCCCAACAGGCTGACCAGGAGTGCAAACCCCCAACCCACGGGAGTCAACTTCCTCGCCACTTTCAACTGAAAATTGCCGAGTCGGACGCCCGGTTCGCGTACCAACCGCAACGAGACCACGACGAAGTAAGCTAACAGGGCCGTCATGGCAAGCGCCAACAGCAGCGACACCGCATCGTAGAGACCACGGATCACCGGCAGCGTGAACACGAACACGCCAGCCATCAGTAGATCTTCGCCCATCGAAAAATCGTAACCGCGAGCAGCCGCGCGTGGCCCGCGCCAAGATCGCAACAGGGGCGGTTTTGTAAAGCCAATTTTCAGCGCATCGGTCGGACAGACCGAAATACAATCCAGGTCTTTCATGCAGTGTGAGTTCAGCACCGCGCCGAACTGCTGAACTTCCTCGATTACCCGAACACTCGACATGCACGATGTCATGCACAGATTGCATTGCGAACATTCGCCCGGACCGGCGATGATGCGCAGCGGGGCCAGTCGCTCCGCCCCGGCAAAGATTGCCCCGTAAGGGCATGCATAGCTGCAGAAACTGCGTGAACCGAGGAAATAGACCATGGCAAAGCCGCATAAGGCAAACGTGAACAGGGTCATGCCCAGGCCAGGAAAGCTGCGCAGCAGGTCGGTGGTCGTAAACGATGTCCAGCCATCGGGATCGGTGACCACATGCAGGGCAGGAAGTGCCTGACCTTGCAGCAACCGCTGCAACTGCGGCCAGACAAACAGGTAGACGACCGCCAGGGGCGGAACCCACAGCAGGACTCTCGACCGAATCGGGGTCGCGCGAATGCCGAGCTTTCCGAGGAGCCAGGCACTAAGATCCTGCAGCGCCAGGATATGGCAACCCCAGGAACAGAAAAATCGGCCCACCAGGCTCGTCGCCAGGACCATTCCCGCCATGAACAGGAAACCAACCGTGAGGATCCCCAGGTGCAGCGTGTCGAACATTTCACTCGGCTCGATCGGTGCGAGCGTTCGGCCGGCCATCTGCCAATGAAGGAAATGCAAGCCGATCAACAGGTGAACTACGATCAGACTCCCAGCCCGCCAGCGGGTCATTCGTGAACGGGGTGGATCGGCTGGCATCAGGCACTCGTTTAGCTGAGCAGGAAAAGATCTTTTCGATTGAATTTGACAACTACGTGTTGGCAGCCAGAATGGACCAGCATAGCAACCCTCCCGGTTGAGCACAGAAAGGTAAGCGTTCACGGCATAAGAACGTTATTGCCCATACCTATACCTTAATCTTAATCTAAAACATATCGTGTCCATTCGCGGTTTTTTCTTGGTTCATTGTCAGATTTACCTAAGGCTGCCTCCCGGCCACAAAAAATAATAGCCACGAAAGAAACGAAATTACACGAAATATTCAATGAACCCGTCTTTCCCACTCTAGCTTCGGATGGTGGCCAAAATTTACGAGTAATCTCTGTCCTCTACCGGTCTTGTCTTAAATTTCGTGTCATTTCGTGTTTGTCATTGCGAAAAGAGGAAACAGGATCCGCGACGAATCGTCGACCCTTGGTGCCAATTGAAAATTGACAATTGAAAATTTCCAGCTTCTAGACTCTGCCCTCCTGAGCCTGATACCTTTTTTCCTGACACCTGATACCTTTTTTCCTGACACCTGACACCTGACACCTGACACCCTCCTACCCTGCAGGACCCTCTCATGTTATCACTCCACCCGCGTTGGCTGAACTTGACAATAAGCTCCTTGTTCTTCCTCGTACCAGGCGAGGTTTGGTCGGTGGAAGCAACGATTCAGCCTCTTCCCCAGGCCCATGCCCACAACGACTACCATCACCAACGCCCTCTGCTGGACGCCTTGGCCCATGGATTTTGCAGCGTGGAGGCAGACATCTTCCTGGTAGATGGTGAATTGCTCGTGGGTCATGGCCGGAGAGAATTGGACAAAACGCGAACGCTCGAAACACTCTACCTGGCTCCGCTCGAGCAGCGCGTCAAACAAAACGGAGGAGGCGTCTATCGGCCAGGAACTCCTTTCACCCTGCTGATCGATTTCAAAACCGCGGCGGACCCCACCTACCAGGCTTTGGAAATTCGGCTAGCACGCTACCGGCACATGCTGACAGAGTTTACCGCCACCAGCACCCAACCAGGCGCGGTGACGGTGATCGTATCGGGCAACCGGCCCATCGCCACCATGGCAGGGCAAACTCGCCGCTGGGCCGCGGTGGATGGTCGGCTGGGGGACTTGGGCCATTCAACCTCCACCTCCCTGATGCCGTTGATCAGCGACCGCTGGCCCTCCCATTTCCAGTGGCATGGCCGCGGTACATTCCCACTCGAGGAAAAGAAAAAACTGCATGCAATCGTGCAACAGGCCCATGCGGCCGGCCAGCGGGTACGCTTCTGGGCCACGCCAGAGAGCCGCCTCATGTGGCAAGCGTTGGCGGACGCGAAGGTCGATCTGATCAACACGGACAACTTGAGCGGACTGCAAACGTTCCTGCTGGCAACCGAGCCGGCCGCGCCCTAGGAGGCGGTTCCGAGTCGATGCTGGCGAATTGAACCCAGGCTTAACAGGGCCAAACCGAATAGCGTCCAGCCACTCGGTTCGGGTATCGTGGCAAGCGAATCTCCGGCCCCAGGATCCCGCTCCCGTTGCCAGATCAGGAAATCGGCCCCATCGACGAAACCGTCGCTATCGGCATCACCATCGGTTTTGCCGGCACCGCCACCGAGCTGGCCGAAACCTCCCTGCCAAATCGACAAATCGGTACCGTCGACCGTACCATTCTCATTGAAGTCGGCATTGCGGTAGATGGTCGCGTATTCGACCAGGCCACGTGTGATCGAACCGTCGCTGTCCGAAAAGTCGAAGACCAGGTCGGCCGTTCCATTCGGGTTGAAACCGATCCCCAACGGTTCCACGCGCGATCCATCAAAGATCGAATCGCCAAGCAGGAACGTTTCGGCCAACTGGTTCGTGGAGGTAAAAAGGGGTTCCCACGATTCCCCAGGCCCGCTGCCAATCGCATCCACATCGCGGGCGGCCAGGTTCCCCGCCAGCCACCCGGCCGCATCGAGCGACCCGGACAGGCTGTTGATTTCATAACCGGTCAACTCGGCCAGATCGAGATTTCCATGAAGCTCCATCCTGCCGCTCTCCGGGTCGACCTTGAGCGTCAACGGTGCCGGCGCTTCCAGGCGGATGTTATCAATTGCCCACCACCAGTCGTTGCCCGCGTCCTCCATGCCCCAAGTGATCACGACGCTACTGGCACCGGCCGGATTGTTGAGACCGATATCAACAAACTCATTGGTCGCATCGTCATGGAAATCGGGACCTGCCGTCGAAGTCCAACGCAAGACCTCGGTTGCCGGCATGCCGTCGTAGGAAACGGTGATATTGACACGCTGGTTATCCTCGTCGCGCCAACTGGAATCGAAACGCAACCTTAATCCATCGGCACCGATTCCCGCCAGCGGGATCGGCCCCGTACTGAGAAAGGTATTGTAGGTCCCCAGATTTTCCGGTCTCGGATTGCCCAAATCGTCCCACTCATCCGGATCGGCCACGGCAATGGTTCCTGTTGCATTGGTGAACTGAGACCGCTGCTGGTCGGCCGCGATCGTTGTCCACCACGATACGTCCGTAAAGCTCCAGCCCTCCCATTCGAACACGCCGACGCCATCGCCTTGTCCCAAGCCGGGCATCGAGTTCACGATACTCCAACCGGCCGGTGGCGCGTGGGTGAAAGCATCCGCGTTGGCCACACTTTCATCCACGTTCGGTCCAAGAGTCAAACCTTCGAAGTCCTCGCTGTAAACCACCACGGCCCAGCCAGGTGCAGCCGCGATCAGGCTCACGCTCCAGACGAGAATAAACAGACAACCGAAAACGACATCACGTCTCATGGCATTTCTGCCTCCACGGGTAATACGACAACCGAATCCGAATTCCTCCGTGCACGAAGCCCCCTGCCCCGACCGCGCACTCGGTGCCATGATAAGCAATCGCTGCAGCGTACGTCCACCAAAATCGGCAACTTACCGTATATTTTCCGGTTTGTCCGATATTTTCCCAGTTTGCCTGGAACGATCCTCGCCCAACCGAGTATTTGGCAGTTCTGGCGACAGTCATTATACTGGCATTCCATGCATTGATTCCGCTTACCCGATGGGACATCGAAATGAACTGGATTACTAAAACCTTTTTGCGTCTGCTTGCGGGAATACTCATCTCCTCCCTGGCCTGCGATGGCTTTGCCATAACATTGAGTCAAGTCGACGACTTCCAGGACGGCAGCACGCAGAATTGGCGCGATGAACATGGCAACACGGTAACCACCAATCTGGCCGATGCCGGTCCCGCGGAAATCGGCGATAATGCGTTGAATGTCGCAACCAGCGTACGCGCGGTGGTCTTCAACGAGGATCAATGGGCAGGCAACTGGACCGAAGCCAACATCCAGCGCATTCAAATGGACGTGCGATCTCTTGACAACAGCGACCTGACACTCTGGCTCGGCATTGCCAAAGGACAGATTTTACCAGGCGGCGGTGGCGATACCTACGTGACCCGGACCAGCCAATCGGTTCCCGGTGATGGGCAATGGCATTCGCTCTCTTTCCCAGTCGCCGAAACCGATTTCATCAACTTCGCCGGGGTCGATATCGAGAAAGCCTTGGAGAACGTCACGCAATTCCGGATTTTGCACAACCCTGAGCGGAATTTTCTCGGCGATTTTGGCGTGGCCGGCTTCCAACTCGACAACATCGCCGCAGTTCCCGAACCAGGTGGCCTGGCGCTGCTGGCCAGCGGCTGCCTGCTGGCTGCTGCGATCCGTACTCGCCGTCTGCATGGTACCGGGCGGAAGAACGAGGAAACGGCCAATCGATCGATGGGCGATAAACATCCACTCGATCGTGACAAAGACCGGTTCGGTTATTGTCCGTCCTTTCGAGTACGAGTACCGGCAGGCGCAAGGTACGAGTACGATTCAAAGCCTGAACTTTCAATCCATGGCGGATTAAAAGAAGTATCGCTCCCGCGTCCGATCGGCCTCCCATTGGCTGCGTGCTTGCCGGACAGACTCCATTTCGCTCACCTCCGCCACCGGAACATCCCACCAGCTTTCATAGCCGGGGACACCTACGTACCGGTCATTGCGGATCGTAATGACTGTCGTCCGTGTGTTGTCCCTGGCCTCCGCCAGGGCCGCCACGAACTCATCGTACGTATTGCATTCGAGCGTCAGCGCGCCCAAGCCGCGTGCGTTCATGGCCAGGTCGACCGGTAGCGGCTTCAATTCGGAACCCGCTTCGTCCCCTGGCAATCGATTGTTTTCCGGGTAGGCAAAACGGGTGCCAAAGCCTTGCTGACCCAACGACCGGCTCAAGCCGCCGATGCTGTTGTAGCCATGGCTGTCGATCAATACGATCGTGAGTTTGTAGCCTTCCTGAATGGAGGTGATGATATCGCTAGAGAGCATCAGGTAGCTCCCATCCCCGACCAGGACGTAAACCTCCCGCTCCGGCGCGGCCATCTTCACCCCCAAGCCGCCGGCGATCTCGTAACCCATGCAACTGTATCCATACTCCAAGTGGTAGTTCTTGGGATGGCGTGAGCGCCACAACTTGTGCAGGTCGCCTGGCAAACTGCCCGCGGCGCACACCACCACTCCGTTCGGGTCCCCCAGTTCGTTGACGGCACCGATCAACTCTCCCTGGCTCACCAGCGGCTGATTGCGAATCGCGTAAATCCGCTCGACTTCCGCCTCCCACTGCTGGTGCAACTGCTGGGCCTGGCCGCGATATTCGCCTGGCACCGCGTAGTCCTGCAGAAGTTTTGACAAATCCTCAAGCACACTGCGGGCATCGCCGATCAGAGCGAGCGCGCCCTGTTTGTGGGAATCGAAGTCGGTCACATTGATGTTGAGAAAACGAACGTCCGGATTCTGGAACGCGGTCTGGCTGGCAGTCGTGAAATCGGAGTAGCGGGTGCCAATTCCCAGGATCAAATCCGCCTCGCGCGCCATCCGGTTGGCCGCCAGGGTCCCGGTCACGCCGATGGCCCCCAGGTTGAGCGGTTGATCGAAAGGAAGACTCCCTTTGCCCGCCATCGTTTCTCCCACCGGAATGCCGGTCCGCTGAACCAGTTCCCGCAATACCCCGGTCGCCTCACTGTAGAGGACGCCCCCTCCCGCGATGATCAACGGTCTCTCCGCCTGTCGGACCCACGCCGCCGCTTGCCGCAACAAGCCCAGGTCCGCCCGGTTGCGCGGGATGGTCCAGATCCGCTTTTCAAAAAAGGTAACCGGATAGTCGTACGCTTCCGCCTGCACATCCTCGGGCAGGGACAAGGTCACCGCGCCAGTCTCCGCGGGACTGGTCAAGACGCGCATCGCTTGCGGCAGGGCGGTCAGGATCTGCTC
>JAJRWS010000675.1 GCA_024276705.1 Planctomycetota bacterium
AAAGCCCTGCGGATAAGACTCCGGAGCAATATTTCCATCGTCGTCGGCCCACTCATCCATATTGAAGGTATACAACTTTTCGCAGTTAACCCCGAACTTATTCAGAAGAAGTGCTACCGGCCTATAGATGGGCTCGGGCTGGCTCAGGATGAAGACTACTTTTTCACCTGCATCTGCGGCTGTTTTAATGCGGTAAAACATGTCCATGATGACCCCGAAGTCAAAATCGGCATCCGGAATCACGCTGATTTTAAAATCAGGATTATGGTGTTTGGTAATATCTTCCCTTTTGATCTTCCTGATCCTGTCCAAAACTTCTTCGTCTCGGAAGGGGAGCCATTTGGCAGGACTGAACTTAAAAGTCCCTGTTTTCATCTTGCGTCTCCAAAAGCGTCTTTTTTTAAAACAAACTTCCAGTACTTCCAAATTGCCACGCAGCCCTTAAGTGGGCTGGACGATAAACCGCCCAGGAACCGACGTTTTTAACCGCCGGCACGTTGTGCGGGTCGGCTTCATCGGCCCCTGCCTGGAACGACTAACATTATGATGGGCCAATAGCCGAAGTAGGGCTTGCAGAAAAAGCCCACTCCATGCACCACATATCATGGCGTGCGTGGCCGATCTTTCCATTCCAAAATATGCTAATCTGAATTACAATATTTCGTTACAGCACTAGAAACAAGGGTCGGGAGCGGAGAGGGCAATGACGCGTCGAACCTACCAGGTCGCCTTGCTTGTCAGCACAGCCAACGACTACGACCGCAAGATCATTTCAGGAGTCGCGCGTTACGCGCAAGAAAGTGGAAATTGGGCCCTTTTCTGCGAAGACGAACACCTGCATAAAATGCCTTCCCTCGGCCGCTGGCAAGGAGACGGCGTCATTGCCCAGTTGGAAAATCCGGCCATCCACCAGTCGATTGCCCGCTTGCGGATCCCCGTGGTCGGCGTGGTGAGTCTCGCCCAGGCCAGCCAGGTGCTCGAAAAGGTCGTCTGTGTTTCCACCGACAATCGGCGGATCGGTGAACGTGGAGCGGAACACTTGCTGGAGTGTGGTTTTGAGAATTTCGGCTATTGCGGCGTACCGGCCACGCAACTCAATGGCTGGTCCAAGGAACGGGGCCGTGCATTTGCCGATTTCCTGGCCCGCATTGGTTACCCATGTGCAATGTATACCGGACGTCACCGTACCGCCCGGCAATGGGAGAGACTCCTGAGCCACATGGCCACCTGGCTGCAGTCCCTCAAATTCCCGGTCGGCATCATGGCTTGCGATGACGCCCGTGCCCACCATCTTCTGGAGGCATGCCGACGCCTGGGACTGCAGGTACCCGAAGACGTGGCCATCCTGGGGGTGGATAACGACCAGTTGATGTGTGAACTGTGCCAGCCGCCGCTCTCAAGTATCGAAACGGGGATTCGCGAAGTTGGCTATGAGGCGGCGGTGGCACTGGCCCGCCTGCTGACGGGCAAACAACCAAAAACGATGCGAATGCTTGTGCCACCAGGAAAACTGGTCGTGCGTCGCTCGACGGATATTCTCACGGTGCCGCACGCACAAGTGGCGATCGCTTTGCGATACATTCGCGACCATGCAGACGAGCCCATCCAGGTACTGGACGTCTCCAGACAGGTAGGCGTTTCGCGTTCCACGCTGGACCATCATTTCCGCCTGGTCGTGGGGCGTACCACGCACGATGAGATCGAACGTGTCCGCCGGAACATGGCAAGATCGCTCTTGGAAAATACGGATTTGCCGCTGCGAATCATCGCCGTAAAGTCCGGATACCGCAACGAACAGTATATGTGCAAGGTTTTGCGGCAGGCGCTCGGTCAGACTCCCGGTCAGTACCGGCAATCCGTGCGGGAGGGCAGGCGTTGAGAACGGCCCATCAATAACTTCGACATTTCCGTGGAATGTCGTGGCAACCTCCACCTTGGTGAGGATTAGCATGTGTGATTTATGATGGCTGATTGATGATCTAAAGAATGGATCCTGTTACAGTTCATCAATCGTCGATCGTCGATCACATATCAAACATCCACACGCCTGCTTCTCCCTGGCTATTATGGCAAAGCAGGAAGTTCTATTTGCAGCAATCCTAAGAAGTCACCCTCTTGCTCACGCATTACGATGTATTTAGACTCCAGGTAGGCTGTATCCTTCCACCATGTCAGCGAAACGGTCTGCATGCTCCCACCTAAATGCGAGGACATCCCATGCCTTCCCCCATCGATCGCCGCACGTTTGCCAAGTCTAGTGGAATACTTCTTGCCGGCGCCGCCTTACCCGCGGTCGTCGAGCGACCGGTCACGGCCTGGGCGGGGGAGGGGAGCGGCCGGATTCAGAAAGCTGCCGGGTTGGGCATGGTCACCGAAAGCCTGTCCCTCGAGGACAAGTTGCGGCTGCTGAAAGAGACTGGTTTTGAAGGAGTCGAAGTGCCATCTCGATCCCGCGATGCAGCGCTCGATCCCAAGGCACTTGCCCGCGCCAGCGAAAAGGTCGGGCTGCCGGTGCATGGTGTTGTCAACGCAAGCCACCCCGATATTCGAGCAGCCATCGACGACGCGGCATTCTACGGCGCGACCTCTGTCCTCTGCGTCGTGCCGGCCGATCGCAATGTGCCGTTCTGGGAAAACTACCGGGAGACGCAAGAAATCGTTCGCCGGGCAATTCCCCATGCCGAGGAGAAGCAGGTCACCATCCTGATCGAAAATGTCTGGGCCACGTTCCTGATCGACCCGGTCCTCATGGCCCGCTACCTGGATGAACTTGACAGCCCTTTCGTGCGCAGCTACTTCGATATTGGCAATGTCGTTCGCTGGGGCTGGCCGCAACAATGGATTGAAGTCCTCGGCAAGCGGATCTTCAAGCTCCACGCTAAAGAGTACGATTTGAAGATAGCCATGAACCAGGGCATGGCCAAGGCATTCGACACACCGCTCGGTAAGGGCAGTATCGATTGGCCGCGCGTACGCCAGGCGCTCGAAGCGATCGATTATCACGGCTGGGTGACCGCTGAAGTCCGCGGCGGCGGCCGCGGACGCCTGGCTGAAATCTCACAGCAGATGGATCGAGTTTTCGACTTGTAAGATATCGAGGGCCACTTGCCGCACCATCATGCTGACTCCACCCACAGGCTAAGCAAAGCACAGAGATATTTCGATGACCCGACAGGCTTCGCTTCTATTCGTCCTCATCACGTTCGTTTGCTTTTCCACGACCGAGGCCAAACCGCGTTCCCGGTTCGCTCAGACCCATAATCGTAGTCAGTACGTCCACTGGATCGATCTGTACGATGCCAACAATCAGCGCATCGATCCCACCGCTCCGGATGCTGCCCCCTATTCGCCCCTTACGACCTGCCGCCATTGCCACGACTACCAGGCGATTGCCAGCGGCCGCCATTTCAATGCGATGCTTGACAACGTTCCAGCAGGCCCGATCGGCGAACCCTGGATCTGGACCGATGGGCGTACCGGAACGCAAATTCCGCTTTCTTATCGGGGCTGGAAGGGGACCTACCAGCCGGACGACCTGGGAATCTCAGCCAGGGATTTCGTCTTGAAATTCGGCCACCACCTTCCCGGTGGCGGACCGGGCCAACCGCCGGAAGATGCCTCGCCTGGGCAAAAAAACAACGCGGCCACGAATGGGACAGCAGAACCGTCGACCGAGGTGGTCGTCGACCGCTGGAAGCTGTCCGGTCCGCTGAATATCGACTGCATGTTCTGTCATGACAACAGCCACGCTTACAGCCCCGAGATCTGGTGGAATCAGATCGAGGCTGAGAATTTCGCTTGGGCGGCAACCGCGGCGTCGGGGCTCGGCTATGTCGAAGGCAAAGTCTCACGCCTGCCGGACGATTTCGACCCGGCTGGTGCCGAACCCGACTCCAAGCTGCAACTGCCTGAAACGACCTACACACCGCTGCGGGTAAACACCGAGAAGAAAGTTTTTTTCGACATCACGCGCCGGCCCAACGACAACGCCTGCTACTATTGTCACACTACGCAAAGGGTCGGCTCGGGCGTGAGCCCGCCGTGGACCCACGATGACGACGTCCACCTGCGCGCCGGCCTGACTTGCAGCGATTGCCATCGCAATGGCATCGGACATCACACCGTGCGTGGTTACGAAGGCGAGGAGCACCCCACGGGCGAGTCGGTCGCAACCTTGTCCTGCCGAGGCTGCCACATGGGCGAAGCGGGGACCGGCGGCCGATTGGGTGCACCGAAGCCGCTGCATCGAGGTTTGCCGGCATTGCACCTGGAGCGTCTCGCCTGTACGGTTTGCCATTCGGGGCCGCGTCCCAGTCCTCAGGCCCGACAGGTGCAGACCGCGAGAGCGCACGGCTTGGGGCTGCCATCGCACGACTACACAGCGGCGTTGGCCCCGGGAATCGTCGCCCCCGTGCTGATGCAAGATACCGGCAAACTCTATCCGTATCGGATGATGTGGCCAGCCTTCTGGGGCCGCTTGCAAGATGAAACCATCGTGCCTTGGAACCCGGAGGCAGTCCAAAAAATTCTCCGCCGCACCCTGCGAGTCCGACGTGGTGATACGCTGATGCAGACGTTGACCAAAGTAAGACTGAGCAGCCAGGACAAAACGAGCCTGCTAGGTGAGCAGCGGGCGAAGGTCGACAAATCCGAATGGACCGAGGAGGAAAAGGCGAAAATCGCCGAATTTGAAAAGTCCAAGGCGTTGGCATCTTGGCGTGAAAAATTGGTGAAATCGCTGACAACCCTGCGGGAATCGGGTTCCGCGGACGGGTCCCAACCGGTTTATGTCGGCGGTGGCCGCACCTTTCGGCTGGGAGACGACGGCCAACTGGTGGAATTCGATCACCCCGCCGCCCTACCGTACGCCTGGAAGTTGGGCCACGACGTTCGCCCAGCGCGCACCGCCAGCGGGGCCAAAGGCTGCTACGAATGCCACGCCGCGGGCACGCCAATTTTCACGGGAGAAGTTACGGCCATGGGAGCCGTGCCGGAGGATCAACCGATCACCCACTCGATGGTCGAATTGGCCGGTTACGACAAGCAGAGGCTGGACCTTTGGAATGCATCCTTCCAGGGCCGGCCGCTGTTCAAGATCGCCGGATTTGCCGCCATGGGCATCGTCGGACTGATCCTGCTCGCCAGCCTGGGGCGAAGTCGAGCGGCCCAGCCAAAGTCGCATTGGAGTCCGTGGGAAAAACTGCTCTACCTGCTCACGCTGGTCAGCGTCGCAATCCTGGCTGGCACCTCTTTTGGATCATTGCTCTGGTTCGGAGAGTTCCGCGGCTGGAGCCTGTTTGCTCACATGCTCGGGGCCGGGATGTTCGTCTTCACCCTGCCAGTATTGGCCATCACCTGGTTCGAACCGGGCCGCTTCGGTACCGGCCGTGATGACGACCAGGGCCAGAGTCAACCGGGCCCGTTGGAGCGGATTCCCGCGTTGCTGTTTTGGATCGTATTGACCGGCGGGTTGATCGTCTCGTTGACGATGCTGCTCAGTATGCTGCCGCTAATGGGTACCGACGGGCTCGGCAAATTGCTGGACCTGCACTACTGGAGCGGTCTGGTCGTCGCCGTAGCCCTGGCAATTCATTGTACGCTCAAGCTCATGTCATACATTGGACAGCGCCGACACAGCCAGTAGCAAGCATAGCGAATAGAGGGCGATTTTACATCGGCCAATTGGGTTGCAGTCTCTGTGGGGGCAATGAATACGCAGCGTTTTTTAAGGCGTTGTACGAATTTTCTCGATCAGGTCGCAAATCAGCGGGATAGGCACTACAGCCCCTCCTTATTTACCGTGCCTGCTTTTCAACCGGTTACTCGAGTGGTACCTTGAGAAAGACGATCGCTCACATGTCGAGGTCATCCCATGCCGCAAATCACCCTCGATTTCCTCTTCGATCAATTGGAATTGGCCGAGCAACTCCGTGGTGGGAGAGACAGCATGCTAGAGCCGCAAGATTTACCCGGTCGTTATGGCCGAGTCATCCAAGCTGTCGATCGCTTGTTGACGGCCATCCACTGTGAGTCCGTCATCGGAGGCGGCTGGGCAGTTTGGCGGCACGGGTATGTAGGCCGCGTAACGCAAGATGTCGACATCGTACTTCCCAGCGTAAAAATCGAGGAATTTCTGCACGTCGCATCGGTTTCTGGATTTCGTATCCTACCAACGGCACCAGGCCGGTGGCCGAAAGTGTTACACACAAAAACAGATGTGAAAGTGGACATTTTGCCCGAAGGTGAAACTCCTGGAACCGTCAGTAAGCCGGCCCCAACCACGATTGGGCATCCGGCTACCATGGGCGCGTCCGGTACGATTCTGCGTTACATTCAGTTGCCTTCCTTGATCGAGCTGAAACTCGCCGCCGGTCGTGGGCAAGACGATGCCGATGTGATCAAACTCGTCGCCACCAACACCGACCAG
>JAJRWS010000003.1 GCA_024276705.1 Planctomycetota bacterium
GAAGGCTCCTCAAAGGAGCCGGGAAGAGAATATCGTACTCGTACTCAGCAAAGCGGTACTCGTACTCGAACCCGACTGGGAGGCAAGGTCGGTCATCATCAATATCCATGGCCTCTTGTTTCTTTTGCATGCAATGGTTCCAGTCGAGTACGAGCACGAGTACGAGCACGAGCAATATCACTACGGAACTGTCGAACTCTGCCAGTCCCCCGGCAAAGCCGGGGGTTTTCTTACGGGAATAACCGAGGCTTGCCGCGGCTTATTTCGGCCTCGAGCAACCCGCATAGCAGGCGGCTTGAGGAAAGCTCCTAACCCTACAGCGTTAGAGTCTTACCCTGTAACATGCGCGCACCATGCGGGTATGCTCTAAAGTGATTGGCGCACCAAAAAACACAAAAAGTCACGAAAAACAAAGGCGGATCTTGTAGAGTCGCGTATTTCATCCTTTTTGTGTCTTTTTGCGTTTTTCGTGGCTATTATTTTTTGTGGCCGGAGGCAGCCTTGGGCAATGCTGGTAAGGAACAAAAAAACCGCGAATGGACACGAATGGACGCGAATTGGGCTATACCACTTTCCAGTGAAAGAACACGAAGAAAGAACACGAAATACGAGGAGTGAAGCGCAAGCGAGTGAAATTGCCGTAACATGGTCACTCGCTTGCGCTTTGCACCTTGTACTGCGAGAAAAGTGGCGCTGTCGAATTAGGATTCCATCGATGGCAGGGATTCAACGTTTGGGGGTGGGTAAATAATCCAAAGCTACGGCTGCGCCGCAGCACTCCATACTATGGAGTGCGACCGCGCAGCTGTCGCTTTGGATTTTGGCGCTCGACATTCCAGTAAATCGACGAATCGTCCCACGTTGAAATCAACAAAAAACCCGAGCGGGTGCCGCCGCCGACCCTTGCGCGGCTGCCCACTCGGGCTTGGAAACCATGACCATGGTGGAATCCAACTCGAATCGCTATTTCAACTCGGCACGATTCACCACATGCCCGTCCGCCTTCTCGATCAGATGCCGCAGTGTCTCTGGCTTGATCTTGGCCGACAGGAAACGGACATACCCGTCCGCGAAAGCGGCGTTGAATCCGCCTGGAAAGAAACCACCAAGCTGTGGCAGCGGGCCATCATGCGTGTACGGGATATCCTCCGGCTTCGTCCAGGGAATATTTCTTTTAGCCTCGACGACCAACAACGTGTTGGAAGTACCGTCAGTGACCGCCCTGATCTTGGTGCCGTCTTTCCCCGCAAACAAGGTTTCCGGACCGACCAGCGTATAATATGCCGCGTTGGTCGAGGTTGGGTCCGTTGGGGACAACAGTTGGATTGGCCGATACTCCAGCACCTGTTTGTTGTGCTCGCTGTCCCACGGTTCATTCAAACGGTATTGCTTGAATATTTCGTTTTGCTCCAGGTATGGCAAGATGGCCACGCGCCAACTATACGGAGTACCAGTCTTCTTGTCATAAAGGACCGATGGCGGGTAATGGCCATGGGCACTCTCATAGTTGAGCAAAGCCAAGGCGATCTGTTTTAGATTGTTTTGGCTTTGCCTTTGCAGTGATGCTTTCCGTGCCTGCCCAATCACCGGCGAGAGCGTTCGAAACACCGCGCTCGCCTGCAACTGCGTGGGGGCCGACAGCAACACGTGCTTATCCGCGGATTCGATTTTCACCTCCTTGAGCAGCTGTTCGATGAGCCTGCCCATGGGCGCAAAGGCTGCCTGCGGACTTCCGGCCGGCACGGCGGCCTGCCGTTGTTCCGCGAGCACGTTCCGGGCAAGGACGAGCAGCGCCCGGACCGTCTCTTCAACATGCCCGGCCGCCTCGGGGGACTGGCAGGCGGCATCCGCCGCAATGCGGATCACCGGCGCAATTTGCATCGAGGCCACCACCCGCTGCGTCTCCCGCAACAGGGGACTGACCATCTGCAGCGGGAAGCCGCCCATTAGGCGGCGACTGCCGCCCTGGTCAAGTGGCAGGACGATTTTTCGCGCATGGAGTGCCAGCCAAACTTGGGTGTCGGCCATTGGCTCGGTCTCGCCGAGCCACAGAGGAGGTACGGAGCCAGATTGAAGACGATCCAAGTATTGTTTGAGACGCCTGGCCGAGGAGTCGAACAGAAAGGTGCGATCGCCAATCTTCCAGCAGGCCAGCCCTTCCGGGTTACCTTCTTGATGGTAATAAGGTCCCATCGGGTGTTCGACCTTGACAGGACTTCCCAGCCAACCGGTTTGAATAAATCGATCCGCCCTGGCCTGGCTCACCGGCTGCACCGTACGAAACAGAGCGCGTATACCGAGGAAACCGTCCGTACCGTATACCGTCACGAGGACCGTATCGAATTCGCTAACGGAAAAGACATCGCCACCCGGTCGTTTGGCCAGCATTCGGCTCACTTCCTTGGCTGCGGCCTGCATGGAAGGGTCCTTAAAAATCTCGAACGGGCGAATACGGGCCGCATAGATAGCATCCTCGGGAATGATGCCCATATCGGTCTTGGCATCGAACGCGGCCCGCTCACCGGGCTCCATAGCGCTGCGCGGTACAAACGTATTGGCGGGAATTTTTTCATCCTCGCGAGCCGGTTCGGCCGCAACGAGAGGCGCACTTGCCGCTCCCGGCCCGCGCAGCCCCACGGCCGCCAGGCCGACCACGACCAGGGCGCCGAGCACCGCCGCCCGCACCCCGCCATGCAATGCATCCGACTCCCCTTTTTTCGTTCGCTTGAGCATCTCGATTCTCCTGACAAACAGACTGCGGGTCGGCAGAAAGATTTGGGCGGCCCAGCCGAAACGTTCGCGATCGGCGCTGAGCGTCAAGGCGGCCAGGCTCTGAAGGTAGATTTCACGGCCCCCGGCCAGGCGGGCGGCCACCCCGTCAGCGGCCAGTTCCTGCTCCAGCCGCAGGCGGCGGGCGAGCCAATGGACCAATGGCTGATAAAAATGAATCGCTACCGTCAGTTGGCCAAGCAGACCGAAGAAAAAGTCGCGCCGAGCGTGTTCATCGTTTTTTCTCCGCCAGGACCTGCTCCAGCAACTGCCGCTCTTTCTTGCTCAGTTTTTTGCTCTCGACCAACCGCAGCAACAGAGCTTCACGCGAGCCGCCGAAGACCCGCTCGACCAGATCGCCAACCATCTTGCCCGACACGTCCTGAAACGTGCGCGCGGCCCGATAGGTGAAGGGCCGCTGCTGGCCAGTCTGGTGAATAAAATCCTTGTCGGCCAGGATCCGCAGCAGCGTGGCCACGGTCGTGTAGGCCAGATCACGGCCGGCGGCGGCCAGCAACGCGCGGACTTCGGCGGCAGTCGGGTCGACCGGCCCCGATTGCCCCGGTTCCGACTCCCCAGCCTGGTGGTCAGCCTGCCGCCAGAAGATGTGCATGATCTCCAGCTCCCGTTCGGTGAGCTGTTTGGCTTTCGGCCGGGCCATGGGAGGCCTCCTGCTTTCATCGACATTTGGTTTTTTAGATTTGATTTCATAGTAGCGGCCTGACGACGGCCCGTCAACGCTTTTTCTGGTTTTTTTATCGGGATCGGGATCGAAGTCATGTACCACCCGCATAGCGGGTGGCTTGAGGAAGGCTCCTCAAAGGAGCCGGGGAGAGAATATCGTACTCGTACTCAGCAAAGCGGTACTCGTACTCGAACCCAACTGGAAGGCAAGATC
>JAJRWS010000676.1 GCA_024276705.1 Planctomycetota bacterium
AAATGATTCCGCCGGTCACCAGCGGATAGATGTACGGATTGGCATCCACGAGATTCAGGCCATTGCGGACTGTTTCAATCAGCAGTGCCCCCAAGACCGACCCAAACGCCGTTCCCCGACCGCCGAACAAGCTGGTCCCCCCCAGCACGGCCGCGGCGATCACTGCCAGTTCTCGTCCCTGTCCCAAGTCGGGAGAAACCGCCGCGAGTTGAGCCAAAGCAATCATCCCGCCAATCGCCGCCGAGAGGCCGCAGAGGGCATACGCCCCGATTAAGGCGCGATCAACGTCCACACCCCCTTTTCTCGCCGCCTCCGAATCATAACCAATCGCGTAGAGCCGGCGGCCATACCCGGTTCGTCGCAGGATGGCTTCCGCCGCGACCATGACCAACAGGAGAATGAAGACGGGCGTTCGAACACCGCCCAGTTCGGTGGTTGCCAGCTGACGAAAAGTATCCGGCAGATTGATGGCTCGCGTTTCGGTAATCCACAAGCCAAGGCCGCGGGCTACGAAAAGGGTGGCCAAAGTCACGATGAACGGAGCCATCCGCAACCGGGTAACAAGCAGGCCGTTGAGCACACCGCCGAACAGACCGGTCAGGAGCATGGCTCCCAAAGCGAGAGGAATCGGCCAACCTTGACCTACGACCAAAGTACCGGCAACGGTACCGGCCAGAAACATCATCGAACCGACCGAGAGATCGATCCCCGCGGTGAGTAGCACGAAAGTCATGCCAATGGCCACCACCCCCACAGAAGACGCCTGGGTGGCGATATTGAGGAAGTTTCCGCAGGTGAGAAACTTAGGTGCCCACACTGAAAAGAGAATCACCATGGCCACGTAAAGCCAAAAAGGCGCGGTTGCCAAAGCAAAGGCCGCCAGGGAACGTCGTGGCTGAATGATTCCACCGCGAATCATGGCGGGCCCTCCTCGCCAAACGCCGACTGCAGCAGGGCATGACGGTCGAATTGGTCGCGCTGGACAATCGATTGAATGCGACCGCCCGCCATCACCAGGATACGATCGCAAAGGCCCACAAGCTCTTCCATCTCGGAGGAAATCATCAACACGCCGGCGCCAGCCGCCGCCAACTGGTCGATCTGCCGGTAGATTTCCTGGCGGGCTCCAATGTCAACACCGCGTGTTGGTTCGTCCAGCAGAAGCACATTGCTGCCGTGGAGAAGCCATTTGGCCAGGACAACTTTCTGTTGGTTACCGCCACTCAAGGTCCGGGCCCTTTGCCGCTGCAGATGCTGACAGCGAAGTGACAGCGACATGGCTAATTCCGAGACCCGCTCGAGCAATTGCCGCCGCTGCAGCCATCCCAGGGGACGTGATGCGAAGTGGGGTAATGAAACGAGGCCGATGTTTTCGGCGATATTGGCGTCCAGCAGTAAGCCTTCCTGGCGGCGATCTTCGGTCAAGAAAGCCATCCCTCGACGAATACATTCCCGCGGATTGGGGCGCAGAGGAACTCCGTGCAGCCGGATCTCTCCCTGCTGGTACGGATCGAGACCGAACAAAATTCTTGCCAGTTCCGTTCTCCCGGCCCCCATCAGACCTGAAATCCCCAGAATCTCACCGCCTGACAACTCGAAGTCGATATCTTCCACCACCTTCGGTTGAGTAAGTCCCCTCACTTCCAGGACCACCTTGCCTGCTGCCGGCGCGGAACGCGACGGAAACAAAGCTTCGAGGCTGCGTCCAATCATCAGGTGAATCATGCGGTCGATGTCGAATTGTTCCACCGGACCAGCCGCTTGGACCTGGCCGTCACGAAGCACGACGATCCGATCGGACAGACGCAATACATCGGCCAGGTTGTGCGATATATAAATGATCGAAACGCCCGACTGGCGCAGGTTGGCAAGAATTTCAAACAGATGGTCCGATTCCTGTCTGGTCAATGACGTGGTCGGTTCATCCAGTACCACAACCCGAGGCTGGCCCTGAAGTGCCTTGGCAATTTCGATCAGTTGGCACTGTCCTGGCGAAAGCTTGCCTACGCAAGTTTGAGGATCGAGTTCAAGCCGCACGTCAGCCAACAGGGCCGCGGCTTGGCGCCTCATTTCCTTTCGGTCGATCCAGCCAGGCGGCAGCATGCGTTTGCCGGGAAACTCAGCCAGAAACAGATTTTCTGCAATGCTGAGATTCGCAAAGAGATTGAGTTCTTGATGCACCAGCGCGATGCCCGCCGCCCGCGCTTCCCCGGCGTGGCGTGGCGCATAGGCCTTACCGGCAAGCAATATTTCCCCAGCGTCGGCAGGCAGGATACCTCCCAGAATATTCATGAAGGTCGATTTCCCGGCACCATTTTCGCCAACCAGTCCCAGGACCGAACCGGCGGGTAATGAGAGGCAAACATCCCGTAGTACGGACGTGCCAAAGAAAGCCTTGCCGATATGCTCGCATTCCAACAACGGTTGATTCATGGATCGACGCATCAGGCTTCTCGGCCCTCGGAAATCCGCTGTCCCATGGAATCGAGCAAAGCCGCCAGCAGGATGACACCCCCTTTGGTCATGACCACATGCCAGTACCGCCAGCCAAGCAAGTTCAGGCCATTTCCTACCATGGCAATAAACAAAACGCCCAGCAAAACTCCGCTCACCTTCCCACGGCCTCCGAACAGGCTGGTACCTCCAATCACCGCCCCTCCAATGCAATCGAGCAGGATTTCGTTCTGCACGAGGGTGGGCGAACCGGTATAGAGTCGGGCGGTATAAAAGACGGAGCCCAGGGCCGCGCAAAGTCCGCTCGCCATGTAGGCAAAAAAAATCGTTCGGGTGACGGGAACACCCGAAATCAAGGCGGCCCGTGGACTGTGGCCAACCGCGTAAAGCCAGCGACCCATGAGGGTGCGGGTCAGCACCAGGTGGGCAATCCAGGCGATCAGCACGACCCACCAGATCGGATACGGGATCCCCAACAGGCGGCCATA
>JAJRWS010000677.1 GCA_024276705.1 Planctomycetota bacterium
AAGGGCTGCTCCCCGGCAACCTCGCAGTCCAACAGAAAACCTCGTGCGGAGGCCACTTGCAGGGAATCGGCAATTCCCAAGGCGGCTGCTTCCCGCGCGATGCGTTCGGCTTCACGATCGGGCATCTCCCCGCGAGGATGAACATCAATCTCCCACAGCATTTCGAATCCGTTTCGCTTCGTCTAATAAGGATAGGAGTGGTTTTTCCGTTTCGATCGCGTGCCGCATCCTGGCGATGCGATCTTCAAAGCGATCGAGTGCCTCCAGCAGGCCCGCTTTGTTTTCCGTAAAAATCTGTCCCCATAAATCGGGATCCGCCGCAGCGATGCGAGTCGTATCGCGCCAGCCAGTCGCCACCAACGGCAACCATTCTTCCGGGGTTGCGCCCGCCATGGCGGAAGCGACCCAATGCGGCAAATGGCTCGTAACGGCCAGGGCCCGATCATGCTGGCCCGGGTCCATTGACATCACGCGGGCCCCCAGGGACTCCCAGAATTTCGTCAGCTGCTGGAGTAATCCGGGCCGTTGTTTTCGACTGGTTCCGTGGCTCTTGGAATCCTCTGGGAGAGGCGTCACCACCACCACCTTGCCTGATAATAAGTCAGCGCGGGCATTGTCCGGTCCGCTCCGATGGTCGCCCGCCAACGGGTGGCTGCCGACGAAGGAGCCTATCGCCGCCAGCTCTCCACAAAGTGCTCCTTTGACACTACCGACGTCGGTGATCAGTCCATCCTCGGGGCAAACCTCGGCGATCCCCCTCACCAGACATGGCACCAACCGAAGAGGAGCGGCCACGACCACCATCTGTGCATCTGCCACACCGGCTGCCAAATCGGTGGTCGTTCGATCGACAGCCTCACATTCCATGGCCTTATCCAGGCTTGACTGCCTGCGGCCAATACCAACCACTTCTTCCGCCAGCCGGCGTTGGCGCAATGCCAGTCCAATGGAGCCACCGATCAGGCCCACGCCTACAATGGCCACCTGGCGATAAGGCGGGTTCGACGATGGTGACTGGTCGGAAGGGGGCATGGGGAACATCTTAGCAAAGGGAGTGGGCAGGGGGCAGTGAATTTATGATTTATGATGGATGATTTATGATGGATGCTTTGGGCCCAATGAAAGGTTCCGCTCTCTGCCAATGGCCGCAGGGGGCAGTCGGCAGGGGGCAGTTACGAAAGTCAGCGACCACCGGCAGAGCCGGTGGCTTGAGGGAAAGCCCCTATAAAAGGGACTTGGGAAGGGAATCTCGTGCTCAGCGAAGCGGTGCTCGTGCTCGTGCTCGTGCTCGTGCTCGAATGCAAGCGGGAGGGAATGTTGGTCACCATCAATAACAAGGCTCTTCACCAGCATGGTATTGTTCCATTCGATTACGATTACGAGTACGAGTACGAGTACGACGGAACGGCGGAGCCTGATGGGTACTCACCAGCAGAGCTGGTGGTTTACGGACGAAAATTACACCTATTACGGCTTCCTGACATAAATCTAAGCAATGCCCAAACTCGATCCGATACTTTCACATGCCGTAATTGCTCTTCCCGAATTGCCCACAATCAGGCAATATGGGCGCCATAAGAGAAAAATTCTTTCTTCCTCGGCATGAAATTGGCTACAATTAACGTATGCTGCATTATATGGGTTAGAACGGTTCAGCAAGAGACCAACCCGGGCCCCTCTCTCTGGGGAGAGGGCACGCGGAGAGGTATTGCCGTTTTCTGACATGCCAACGATTATCGGGGAGGGCCGTACCATGTTCTATTTCATGAGGACAACGATGATGAAGTTCTCGAACTCTATCGATACCCCACAAGAAGATCCGATCCCACGCATGCATTCCTTGATGCGCGGCGCTCGCTTCTCGATGGCCGTGATTCTGCTTCTTCCAGCCGCCCTGCAAACGCCGCGGGCAGAGGCCCAGGAGTGGGCAGAGAAAATGTTCAATACATTGGAACATGATTTCGGTACCATCGCCCGGGGAGCCGACACGGTTTTTCGCTTCGAGATTACCAACCTGTACAAACAAACGATGCATATTTCGGGCGTACGCTCCAGTTGTGGATGCACCACCCCGACCGTTGAAAATGCGACGATCAAAACGCATGAAAAAGCCTATGTCGTGGCAAAATTCAACACCCGCACGTTTGTCGGTCGACACGGTGCGACACTTACCGTTAGCTTCGATCCACCTTTCCGAGCCGAGGTGCAGGTGCGTGTGCATGGGAATATCCGCGGCGATGTGGTCTTCAGTCCTGGAGCCATTGGCTTTGGCAGCGTTGACCAGGGAACTGTCCAGGAGCAAAAAATCAACGTGAACTATGCGGGCCGGGATAGTTGGGAAATTCTGGACATTACCAACGATAACGATTATTTCGAAGTCGAACTCAACGAAACGGCTCGCGGTGGAGGCCGAGTTTCGTACAGCCTGCTGGTGCGTCTGAAAGACAATTTGCCGCCCGGGTATATTAACGATCAACTGACGGTGGTGACCAACGACCGGAATCCCAATAATCAACGTATCCCTCTTTTCGTGGAAGGGCGTGTGGTACCGGAGATTTCCGTAACGCCGGAAACGCTCGTGTTGGGCGAGCTGAAGGAGGGAGAGGAGATCACCAAGCGAGTGGTCGTCCGTGGCAAACAACCCTTTAAGATCGTCAATATTCAATGCGACAATAAAAACTTCGAATTCAAAAAGGACGAAACGGCCAAATTGGTACACCTGGTGAACATCACTTACCGGGCTGGCGACAAGTTGGGGACTCTAAACCAGTCCATTCAGATCAAGACCGATCGTGGCGACAATCGAACAGCCACATGCAAAGTGTCTGTATCGATAGCTCCTGCCGATCCGGTCGTTAAACCGGTCGAGTCCGGCAGCCAGCCACTGGATGTCGGTACCGCAACGGCTCCAGCAGACACCCCTTGACCAGCAAGACGCAACAGGTGAATGGCAAAGTCAATTTTCCCGCAAGGGCCTAGAGCGGAGCTGTTCGCGGGTGCTAGCAGCCTCATCTCCTCACTCTCGCATTGACAGCCCGAGGCACTCTCAGCATAATCGCGACCCACACCCGTGACGGGGAGTCCGCTTCGCCCGGGCTTTTCGCCCGGATAGGGCTGTAGACGGTCGGCTGTATCTGTCCGATTCCTCCTTTTCGCTTAGATCTATGCGCGCAACGTGGGCACCTCTGGCCTCCAATTATCGAATCGGGCATGATTATTCAGACGCAAGGCGCGAGGCGCGAGGCGCGAGTTGGGTGTTTCAGATTGCCCACCGACTTCTGGCAAGCCTTGCCCTCATCGTCCTGTTGGCCTTGCCCGTGAAGGCCGAGGCTCCATTGGAGGAGGGTGTACTCTTGGAAGCGCGTGCTGATGAAATCCGCCCACTGGACCTGCGACTGGAAATGAAGCCCGAGGAAACTAGCGGCCAGGAAAAATCGATCCTCGATCCCGAAGCGGCCAAATTCGATACCTGGAAGCCCCTGGCCAGTGAAGAAATGCGACTTCACTGGGATCTGCCCGATTTCGACCCGTCTTGTTGGTTCCACGACCTGGGTTTCCGCCATTCCTCGACGCATGGACGCAATGTCGGCCGAGGCGTGCCACTTACCCACTCGAGCTGGAGAAACCGGCCCTACCACGTCGACTGGTTTGTGGGTGGGATGCTCAACAGCAGCCTGATCCGTAATCGAGTTCGACAAAACAATTCTTCCTTTGCGGGGATGCGGCTCGGCTGGGATTTTGACCATTATTGGGGCACCGAATGGCGATTTGGCTGGTCCAATCCCGAGATCCAGTACTCGGGAGCCAGCGATTACAAAAACGCAAGTAGCGATCTGTTTCTCAGCGATCTCGACCTGCTCTATTATCCCTGGGGTGATTCCAAAATTCGACCTTATGTATTGCTGGGCATGGGGTTCACGCGAGTTAACTTCCAAGACGAAAACAATATCCATCATGGTTCTTCGCTGCTGACCATGCCGTACGGGGTCGGTCTCCAACTGCCCATGTGGCCCTGGCTGACCTGGCGGTTCGAAATACTCGACAACCTGGCATTTGGAGCTGACCAGATCGAGACCCTGGCCAACGTGTCGTTCACGCTGGGAATGGAATTACGCCTGGGTGCCAAACCGGCATCCTACTGGCCCTGGAGGTCAAGCCGGTATATCTGGTGAGCGAGGTGAGACTCACCCGGGCAAAGCCGGGGGGTTTCTCCGAAGGATCGATATCGTACTCGTACTCGTACTCGTACTCAGCAGAGCAGTACTCGTACTCGAATCCAAGTGAGAGGCCACCTCAGTCATCATCAACAGCCATGGCCTCTTGTTTCATTTGAATGGCATGGTTCCAGTCGAGTACGAGTAGGAGTACGAGTACGAAGAAACGCCCGAAGCCTGAGGGGTACTCACCAGTCACCGCAGACGGATTACGGACGGGAATTAGAATCTACGGCCAAATCCAGTCGTACCTCGGACCCATTGGCAGATAAGGTGAGTGCGGCCGCGCGGGCGTCGCCGAACAATTCCGGGAACCGGGCCATGGCGGACCATGGATTTAGCCCATATTCTCGGGCAAACTCTGGCTGCATTTCGGCTGCCTGAAGCAACTGGTCGATCGCAGTCAGCTTGCGGAAATCCTGACTCAGCTGGGGATCGTCCGCGAACAAGCCTTCCAGGGCAACCCGCTGCGGGTAGTCACCGACAACCTCCACCGCTCCATCGTCCGGATTGACCCGTAACCGTACTTCCAACCCTCCCGCGATTCCCGCATCCGAGAAGGCCACTTGCAGCCGCCGCTCCAGGTCATCGCGTAACTCCTCGGCACGCAGACGCACGTCGGCCAATTCGATCCCCACCTGACCTGGCCGTTGTGGCTGACCCGTGAGAAGTTCGCTCAACAGAGTCAGATGCGGGTCATGGGCCGCATTCAATCCTCCGGTCGCGGCAGGACCGATGCCGGCAGAGGCACTTTCCAGCGTCTCTCCCGCGTCTGGCGTCTGACCAAGCGCTGCTTGCAAGACATCGGCAAATGGATCCGCAAGACTCCGCACCGTACGCACCACCATGCCGGATGCCGACAACGCGGGTGGAATAGCTAAGCCGGTCAGGAGTGGGTTCACGGCCAAATCCTAGCGACGGTAGAAGAGATTGCGGGTGTTTTCCGGTATGCCAGCCTCGCGGACTGACTTACCCCGAGCATCCCGTAGGACAAGCGCACATTGGCTCTATCGGCTAAGACGATGAAAAAATTGAGTGAACAATCGCAACACCTCACTCGAATCCAGGAAAGTGACTCAAATCATGTAGTCCATTGGCTTTATGATGAAAAAGCACCCGTTCAACGATCGGAGAACGATGGCGAGTCCAAATAGCTGGAAATGGCGTTTTGCTTGGCTAGCAACAGTTTCTCCTCCATCCGATGCTGGGTGGCTGCACTCTGCCAGCTTTGAGCAAAGGGGCCGGACCATTTCGAGGAAGGTGCAAAGGTCAGCATTTGAGCCGCCTGGTGGTAAAGCTTGCCTCCTGACTCATGCCACTGGAGTGCATGCACTGCATAGGCCAGCACCTTTCCATCCACTCCGCGTGGCTGCCCCAAACTGGCAATGGCCTCCGCTGCCTCTTGGTGTCGTTGCTGGCGCTCGGTCAGATATTCGAATAACTGCCCTTTGTCATTTTCCTGCCGCCCCTTGGATTCCTGCTGCATGATTTGTAACAATTGGCGCCAGAATTGTTGAGTGGGTGATGTTTCCATCGCCTCACTGGACTGCGAGGCGTCGGCATGAGCCGCCACTTCCGGGTCCAGGTCGGCTCCGCCCGTGTTTGGAGCGGTGCCTGCCACGGATTGCTCCGAGGGCACGGATGCATCGCTACCGTCTGCTTGGGAACCGGCCCCTTCGGGCTCAACCTCCAGCCACTGGGGTTCGATCAGTTCGGATTGTTTCAGCAGCGCAATGGTGGTCGTTTTGACATCGACCCCCATATACAGCGCCCCCAGCAACAGGCCGCCGGCAATGGCGGTCAGGCAGCCGATCAATTCCACAAAGGAGAGTCCCTGGCAGGGCTGCTGTCGAGAAAAAACGAACCCACCGCGATTGGCATTCGGCCGTAGCATTGCAAACCCCTCATCGAAAACTGATCCGTCCGGTATCCCATCGAGATACGGTAGTAAGATACGAGTACCCGGTTCGGCACTCCGCACTCTGAACTATTGAATCCTAGCTTCCGAAAACGCCCCCTTTTGATTCATAGCAGGCCTTGTGCGAAGAGACCGCAGGAGCAGGCCGTTGATGCGGGTCATGACGCCTGTAGGGGAAGCTACTTCCCTTGCCGGGCCGCCCGGCGACGATCGGCTTCGCGTAAGAGGATCTTACGCATCCGGATCGTGCTGGGGGTGACTTCCACCAATTCGTCCTCTTCGATGTACTCCAGACAACTTTCCAGTGACATATCGCGTATCGGCCGCACCTGGGCGCTATCATCCTTACCCGACGCTCGAATGTTGGTAAGCTTCTTACCGCGCACCACGTTGACAACCAGGTCTCCCGCACGACAATGTTCGCCGACAATCTGTCCCTCGTAGACCAGATCGCCAGGACGGATAAAAAAAGTCCCCCGATCGTACAAGGCATCCAATGAGTAGGCGGTGGCCTGACCCGTTTCATTGGCAATCAGAACACCCGAACCGCGACGGGGCAGTTCACCTCGAACTGGTTCATAGCGTAAAAAAGTATGATGGATGATTGCCCGACCCTGAGTGGCATTGAGCATCCGGCTACGAAGTCCCATCAGCGAACGGGCCGGCAAGGTAAATTCCATATGCACAAAACCACTGCCGGATGATCGGCGGCCAATTTTGACCACGGTGGCACGGCGATCCCCCAGCAGGGCCATCACCGTCCCTTCGCACGCATCCGGACATTCGACCACCAGTTGCTCGATCGGTTCTTGCTGCTTCCCTTCCAATTCTCGATAAATCACCTGGGGTTTGCCAACGCACAGTTCGAAACCCTCGCGGCGCATATTCTCGATCAGGATGCCCAAGTGCATTAAACCGCGTCCCGAAACACGAAACTGCTCCTGGGTCGGGCCGGTCTCCACACGCAAGGCCACATTGCTACGGAGTTCCCGCTCTAATCGTTCTTTCAACTGGCGACTGGTCAGGAATTTTCCATCACGACCTACGAAGGGTCCATCGCTGACGCGAAACATCATGTGCAGGGTTGGCCGATCCACGGTAACCACAGGCAGGGCCAGCGGAAATTCCACATCGGCAATCGTGTCTCCAATCTCAATCGGATCCAACCCAACCACGGCACACAGGTCCCCGGCTGCCATCTCCTCAACTTCCACGCGATCCAAGCCCTCGAAAGAGAGCAATTGGCTAATCTGCTGCTGAGAGATGACTCCTTCCCGGTCGATCACCGCGACACGCTGCCGCTTGCGGAGCCGACCCGCGGCGATACGGCCAATGGCGATTCGACCCACATAGTCGGAATAATCCAAGGTAGTCACTTGCATCTGCAACGGTGCATCCACATCGCTCTCTGCAGGGGCGGGAATATGCTCCACGATAGCATCCAGTAAGGGGACCATGTCCCCTCCTTCCCCAGACTCTGTGCCTATCTTCATGGAGTCGCCCTCTTCCCAGCTGTTTTGCGCCCAACCTTGCTTGGCGGATGCGAACAACACAGGAAAATCGAGCGCCTCGTCCGGCGCGTCCAGATCTACCAATAAATCAAAAACTTCGTCCACCACGGCCAGAGGCCGTGCATCGGGACGATCGACCTTATTGACCACCAACACGGGCCTCAACTCGTGCTCCAAGGCTTTTTGCAGGACGAAACGCGTTTGTGGCATCGGCCCCTCGTAGGCATCGACCAGCAGTAGAATGCCACTGGCCATGCCCAATACACGTTCTACTTCACCTCCAAAATCGGCATGCCCCGGCGTATCGATAAGATTGATGCGGTAAGTATCTCCCGCAGGCGTCACGTACTGCACCGCGCAATTCTTACTGGTAATGGTAATCCCACGTTCTCGTTCCAGATCGTTGGAATCCAGAATCAGGCCATGCTGTCCACCCGCCAACTTGCTGAGCTGCTCGTCGCGGTACATCCCTGACTGAGCAATCAACTGGTCGACCAGCGTTGTCTTACCGTGGTCGACATGGGCAATGATGGCTACATTACGTAACTGGGCAGTGGCAGTTTGCATGGAATTCGGTGGTGATTGCATGGAAATAGGAAATCAAAAGGATCTTGTATTCAGGAGGCCCAGTTCAGGAGGCCCAGTTCAGGAGGCCCAGTTCAGGAGGCCCAGTTCAGGAGGCCCAGTTCAGGAGGCCCAGTTCAGGAGGCCCAGTTCAGGAGGCCCAGTTCAGGAGACCCAGTTCAGGAGACCCAGTTCAGGAGGTC
>JAJRWS010000678.1 GCA_024276705.1 Planctomycetota bacterium
GGCACCCGCTTGGGCCAGCAATGCCTCCACCTGTTCCAGAATCGACTTGATGTTCAATTTGCTCATATGACAGACTCTACGCAAGTAGACAACAAAAGGTTTGCTGGCGATGAGAACTTACGGTTCCCATACCTATTGAGTAGCATCGAGATGCTGACCAAGCACGGCCTTGAAGAGATGGTACTATGAAGTTAGGCACCGCGTTCTGAATGAAATCGGAAAGGTCGAAAACGACGGGTGCTAAGATATTATCCGCCCAAGATTAACCGATTGGAGATGCTGCTACTTCAAGTTGTGATGCGCCAGGGGATTGGAGCCAGCGACGGCCACGGCGGATGGCTTCGTAACGAGTTCGTTGGGGATTGCCCGCGACCGTCCGGAAGAGCCGACCGAAGTTAGAAACCACATTCCTGAATATGTTGGCGTCGATGTTTATGCGGCTTGGAGTCGGCAGCTTGCTGCCAGTGCAACATCTCTCCGAACACGATCGCTCTGCGCCCGCCAACCATGTGAGCAGGCGGACATACTCATCAAGATCCATGGGCAAGCAACCTCGATCACTTGGACGCCGATTGCTTGTACGTCGGGCCGTACCAGCCGCCACTTCGGAGGAAGCTGCGTCCGACTTCATGGCGAATTTCATTGGTTGACCGAAAGTCTCTCCTTCTTTTCCGCGGGTCTCTTCTGGACTGGCTGACAAGTCATCCTCCTCCCGTGGTGCAGCCGACTGCAACATGATGGGAGCCAACCAACCGGCCGGATCGACCGGCGAATCGTCCAGGGACTCAAGCCGATCATGTATCGAAACATGCAGGTAACCATCCAGGGTATCGGTCAAACCAGCCCGGATTGGGTTCAAATCGACATAGGCCATGCAGGCCAGAACGGCCCCGTCATCCAAAAGCCGCGTCATCTTGTATCGACCCTCGAAAAAACGGCCGGTACACTCATCTTCCCGATTGCTACGCCGAGCGATGTTCTCGCATAACATCTTCATGAGCCAGGAGGGATGGCTCAAACGACGACGGAGCTCGGCCATTCGATCGGGATCATTCGTCAGCATGGCCAGTTCGTACTGGTTCGGCTCTTCGGGGGATCCATCTTCCTGTTTACGAAACGGGCATAGACGGTACCAGCGCCGAGCGACTTCCAGATCGCTCCAACAGGCCACGATGTCAGGCCGGTTCCGTAATACTAGATGGATATGGTTGCTAAGGATTGCAAAAGCCATCACATCGAGGCCGAAACTGCCGGCCAGAAACTCTAATCGTTGGCGTATCCAGCCGCGACGGTGTTCGTAGTTGCAGCCGGTAAGCGGATCGGCTCCGCATAAAAAGGCCCGCCGAACGCACCGATTCACGCAGTGGTAAACGCCAACCGTATCGGATTCAAAGATCTCGCCACGACAAGAACGTGCCATCATTGCACCGCATGATTGGAAGTGGAGAATTGGAGGGCCGCACGGCAATTACAACGACCCATGGAAATGAATGTACATATACTAATGTCCAGTATCTCCGGCGATGGACGCATGTCAAGCACAAAGCAGCAATTATTTTACGGGCAATCGATGTGCGAAGCCTCCCCGACTTTCCCCCCTTGTAGATGTGTGTCCCCGAATTGTCTTGTAGTGTCCGCGATAAATTCATCCATGGTAACATTAAAAAAACTTGCCAGACGTTTGGCATTTATTTTACTAACGGTTCGCTTGCCATGAAGGATTTCGTTAATGGTGGTACGTGGTACTTGACTGCGGTGCGACAACTCGGTTTGCGTCAATTCACGAGCCTCCATGAGGCCAGACAAACGCTCTGGTGGTGAGAGGACCGGATTAGAATAACCTTGGAAAATCTCATACTGTTCGATCAAGGTCGCAAGTAATTCGATCATGTCGTCTTCTGCACGATTTCTCTTCTGATTGCGCATGAGCTGTTCGACTTGCCCTAACGCTCGCTTGTAAGCTCGGGCCGATGAAATAGGGCGAGGCATGACCGTTTGTAGTAGTTCTCGATAGGTAGCGGGCATTGTATTTTTCTCTTGACTTAAACCCTTTTACTGGCAACACACATCTTTCCAAGTATTCCGGTCGTATTCAGAATGTGTTAGGAAGTGACGAACATAGAGTGTTCCCTGCCTTTGGTTGGTTGCGTAATGGACATTGCAAACCAACCTTCTTGCCCCAGGTGCGTCAAATATCAGGCAGTTGCCAAAATGATCTGCTGAAGGGTAATCAATTCGCACATCCGTAAAACGCTTCCAACTAGCTCGACTTGAGGTCAACCACCAGTTATTGAGCCAATTCTGGCATTGCGGATGACGCTGTTTTGCATTTTCAATCGTAGGCCGGGCGATGATGTGCATAATATGCTGATTGCATCCTTTTGTCAGATGCTAACGATCTATCGCAAGGATAGTCACAAATTGCGACAGTGTCAAGTGGCAAGGGCAGTAAGGCATCGGTTTTGCGCGTAGCTATCCATTAGGCCCGCAGGGCCGACACAAGAACGACAATAGGGCTATGTCGGCACTCCGGGCCTTTGAACAAAGCAATGGCAGACAAAGAGGATGGACAAAGTGAGGACAAGGAAGACGACAAAGGCACCATTCAAAATACCTACCATGCAAATACATACCGAATATCTTTGGGAACATTGCCTGTCCTTTTTCAAGGCACTTTTTCAAGGCAGGTCCTTTTTCAAGGCGGGAAATGTTGGGGTGGTGTAAAATAAAGACTTGACA
>JAJRWS010000679.1 GCA_024276705.1 Planctomycetota bacterium
AACCAACCGTTCCTCAAGGAGCTTGACCAGTTCCTCCTGGCTGACGTTGGCACGCATATTCTGGATGTCGCCCGGTTTCTTTTCGGCGAAGCAAAATCGCTCTTCTGCCACACCGCGCGGGTGGACCCAACGATTTGCGGCGAGGATGTCGCCACGGTCTGCCTTTCCATGGAAAACGGCGCATGCGTTACGTGCGAGATGAGCTATGCGAGCCGACTTGAGCATGAGCATTTTCCCGAAACGTATGTCACCGTGGAAGGCGAAAATGGTTGCGTGGAGCTGGGACCCAACTACAGGATTGCCGTTACGACCCGAACCGGCACGCAAACGCTGGACGCACCACCACAATGCTATGATTGGGCCGATCCAGCGTATGCGCTGGTTCACGCCAGTATCGTCGACTGCCAAAGAAACTTGTTGGCTGCCTTGCGCGGTGATGGCGTGGCGGAGACCACGGCCGAAGACAACCTGAAAACACTTCAACTGGTCTACGGAGCCTACACGTCCGCGGCCAGCGGAGAGATTTATCGGCTCGGCATGCCCCGCCTGGAAGCGAGTATCGCATGATAACGCGAAAGGAAGAAAACGAAGCACGCCAGTGGGCCTGGGAAACGGCACGCAATGCGGGCATGGTGCTTCGCAACGAAGAATACGACCAGATCGAAGTAGCCGATTTTGGATTGAGTCGACTGCGAGAGATCGGCGCCCAGATTCTCACACTCGAGGCCAATGACTGGGTTTCGATCAAGGTGTTGATTCTCTCGCCCTGGCAACTCGAGCCGCAACATCGGCATCCTCCGAGCGCGGTCGAACAGTATCCGGGGAAGACGGAAGTATTGCGTGGCCAATGGGGCCAATTGTACCACTACTGGGAGGGTGAGCCGTCCCCTCATCCCAAAGCGCGCCCGGCCGACCAGGACCAGCCCTACCTGGCCGTTTGGAACGAAACCGTACTGGGCCCGGGCAGTCAGCTTGTCATTCCGCCCAATTCATGGCACTGGTTCCAGGCGGGCCCCGAAGGGGCGGTCGTCTGGACCTTCTCGTCGAAAGTAACCGATGCCGCAGACCAATGGACCGACCCCCGCATTGTGCGAGAAACACAATTTACGGATTAAGAACCTCATCCCAGAACTATAAATAGCGTTATGCCAGCATTGCGTGCAAGCAGTTCTGAGCCGAATTCCACAATCACGAACCGAGAGCAAGAAAGGCCATCCATGTCAGACGAGATCATCATTTGTATCGCCCCATCCCCAGGCGAAAAACAAGAGGAAAAATATCCCGGTAAGCTCGACGTGGCTGACGAACTGATTCGTTGCGAGACCGCCGGGGCATCCATTGGTCACTTGCACGCTCGCGATGACAATTTACTGCAAGTCGTCGATCCGACGATCTTTGCCAGCCAGGTACGTGCGGTTGTTGAGGCGACTCCGATGATCATCGAAGGATCAACCGGTGGTGCCCCTGAGCATACGATACAAGAGCGATGTTCCACCTTCACGGTGCCAGAAGTCGAACTCGGTTCGCTCAATCTCGGTTCCATCAATATGTTCGACGGTGTTTATCAAAACAAGTATGAAGACATTTGCGAGTATGCCCGACTACTCCATAAACACCAGGTCGTACCGACGGGTGTCATCTTCGACCTGTCGCACATGGCCAATCTGCGTCGCCTGCTCGACGACGGAGAACTTGCCAGGCCCTACCTGCTCGAATTCGTCTTCGACGTTCCCTACGCATTGCCCTACCAGGACCAGTACCTCGATCTTTATCTCGAACACATGCCCGAACCAGTCCCCTGGTTCTGCGTGCGACATCACCAGCATGGGGCCGCCGCCCTGGGGAAAGTGATCGACTTGGGAGGGCACATTCGTGTCGGCTACGAAGACAGCCCTTTCCTGAGCAGTGGCAAGCGGGCGGAAAACAATGTTCAACTGGTGGAGGACGCCGTCAAAGAAACCGAAAAGCGGGGGCGCCGAGTGGTCCGTGCTGATCGGGCACGGGAAATTTTGGGGCTGCGCTCCCGATAGTTCCAGGCAATCAATAACAACCTGAAACATGGGGCCATAAGACCTTGGCGAGTCCGTCTAACAAAATATCAATGCAGGAGACTTCAATATGGCTATTCAAATTGCGGTGATTGGGGCCGCGGGTAAAATGGGGTCGCGTATTTCCAATTCCTTGAAACGACTCTCGGATTACACCGTTTCGTATGTTGAGGGAAACGATGCTGGGAGAGAAAAGATTCGCGAGCGGGGAGACGAACCGAGTGATTTGGACGTTGCAGCCAAGGCGGCCGATGTGCTGATCCTGGCGGTACCCGACCGACTGATCAAAGCGATCGCTCCTCTAGCCGTCGAGCGGATGCGCGCGGGATCGCTGCTCCTTTGCCTTGATCCGGCGGCACCCCATGCCGGCGTGATACCACCACGTGAAGACATATCCATATTCGTATGTCACCCGGCACATCCCTCGGTATTCAACGCGGAAACCGACATGGAAGCGAGGTTCGATTTCTTCGGCTCGGGCAAGGCAAGTCAGGCGATTGTCTGCGCGTTAATGCGCGGCCCCGAATCGGACTATGAACTGGGAGAATCGATTGCCAAAGCTATGTGGAACCCCGTGCTTCGAAGCCATCGCGTAACGGTTGAGCAGATGGCAATCCTGGAACCGGTCCTTTCGGAAACGGTCGCCGCCACCTGTCTGACCATCATCCGCGAAGCCATGGATGAAGCGATCCATCGGGGGGTCCCCGAAGAAGCAGCCAAGGATTTCCTGTTAGGCCACCTGTTCTGTGAACTTGGAATCCTCTTTGACCAAACTGAATTCTGCTTCTCAGACGGTGCCCTGATGGCGGTTGCCGAAGGGAAAAAAAAGATCATCCAGTCGGACTGGAAAAAAGTATTCCATCCGGAATCTTTACAAGAAAGCGTTATGAAAATCACCGGCCACTGAACAACGGCACGAAAATAAACCGTTAGTACGTTGCCTCAGGACATGATTTGCTGTTCTTAATCTTACAACTGGCTAAGCAAAGCATGCGAACACCTTTATTCCGCATCGACGCCGCCTAATTCGACAATATCGTAGGGGATCGCGGGTAAAATGCCGAGTGAGACGCGGCGATTCTTTTTTTTGCCGTCCCTGCCCTTCCTGGACCAGTTGCGAAACGCTTCGATGATGAGATTACCCTGTTGCCCCACTTGGATCGAGTCGCCCTGAATCGTAAGCGCAATCCGCCAGCCAGCCGGATCCGAAGATACTTTGCGGACCGAGATCCCTTTGGTTGGATCGCGCACTTCCAGTTGCAACGCGTCCAGCAATGGCCCCTTGGGGGCAGCCAGGCGAATTTGAGCCGTTCCCTGGACGGGTAATTCCACCGGCAAGGGATCGAGCAGTCGCAGGGGTTTACCGCGCCGCGAGCGGCCTTGAACCGACACCAGGGATTGTCGCATGGGTACGAGGTGGCGGTAAAGAAATGCCTGCATCATGTCATCGGCGGGAACCGCTGCATGTCGGACTTCCTGCCCATCGATGGTCGCCCACCCCTCCAAATGCAGCGGAACAGGCTCCTCTTGCGGAGTTCCGGGGACACTCAACGAAATCTGAACTTTGTCCTGCTGGGCAGGAATCCGCCCACCTGAAATTGAAAATCCGCTCGGCATGGCAACCAACCGCAGATCGATCTGGCCTTCATACCCGTCACGCCGTAAAGCGTAAACCGTCAGTGGAACCGTCATGCCAGGACGGGCATTGATGCTGGATGGTACCACTCGCAACTTGAAGTCGGGCTGCGGTGCGCTGAGACGGAGACGGTAACCGTATGCCTCGCCGCCATGATTCTGAGTGTCGCTTACCGAGACGAAGTACGTGCCAGCGCCAGGCAGGGTAAATTGCAACAACGAATCGGCCTGGTGCGTGATCAGCCCCGCGCCTTTGTCTTGAAAATCATCGTTCGACGATAACCGCTGGCCCTTGGCGTCGGTCAACTGGAGGAGTGAGTCCAACTCCGAGCCCAAGCGACGGGCCTGGATCTCCGCAACGAGACGCTGACCTTGTCTGCCGATAAACCGATAAACGTCACGATCTCCGCTTTGCCCGATACGCCCGTTGACCATCAACGGCAATGCGACCGATTGCGCTTGGTCCGGCTGATCGTTCGGCTCCGCTTCGTGGATGCCATTGAGCGTTCCCAAGGCGAATGGAAACTGGTTGGATTCCCACTTACCACCACGGGTGGAAAGTAAGGTAAAGCCCGCCTGTTTGCCCTCGGTTTTCACTTTCAAATTACGGGGAGACAGGTTCCAGCCATTCAACCGGACCGTGGTGTTCTGGTCGATTTCCCCTCCGAGTGGAAACATGGAGGTGATCATAGGTACTTCACCCAAGGTGATACGATACACAAAATCCTCGCGGCCGCGGAAGATCGCATCATGGATGGCCAGTACGTACTGTCCATCCCTGGGGATTTTGTAACAGAAGGCGGGATCCGGATGAAAGCCGAAGTCGTCGCTGAACGCCACTTCCTGGCCTTTCGCATCCCGCAATGACAGAGTGGCCTGAAACCATCCGGGAACCGCATCGGCCAGATACGGGATCAACCGCCGAGCTTCGACCATAGCAACCAGCCGAATCCCCCTTCGGGCGAAAAAGCGAAAGCAATCGACGTCGCCAGGCAGTACCTGGCCGTTGATGACCGTTGGCAATGCTTCAATCTTCTGCCCAGCGTCCGCCTGATCATTCGGCTCCGATTCGCGAACTTCCGGGTACTGCCCGACCTGGAACACCATGGGGTTAGACAATCCCAGGGCTGTTTCCAACCGCAGTTCGCGGCCGCCTGGCATCGCATCGTCGTCTATTGTGAGGTGAAGTTTAACCTGTTCTTCGAGCTGCGGGTTTGGCTGCCGCTTAGGGTCTCGGAGCTTCAAACGCATCTTGTTGAAGGTCTCCAGATTCATTTCCGGCAACTTCTTGGATCTGGCAAAGGCCGTAAACTCGGCATTCAGCTCAAGCCAGTTGATCTGGTGATCCTGTCGGCGCCGGTTCAATTCGCGGCACTTTTGGGCCAATTGGTTCAATACATTGCGTGGCACCGGCTTCCGATACTCGACAACCTCGGCTTGCACACCTTCCCCAACAACATAGACTCCGTCCACTCCGGCAAGGAATTGGCCGCCCACCGTGACGTCCACGCCATGACCTCGCTCTCCTCCTGCCGGAAACAGGTAGCCGATGTCTGGCTGTTTCTGCGCACCTGCCTCCGGGAGAGTCGGCAGACCGGCAAACAGCCACAAGGCGATCAGCACACCTAAACGTTTCATGTTACATAATTTCCTTCAAGCTACCGCCAATTTCGTAGCCTTCCTCGGCGGTGGGGCTGAGATGGACAACTTTTCCCTGAGGATGTGGCAAAGTCGCGGCCGGGTCAATGCCGAGCAGTTCGTACATGCTGCGAATCAAATCCCATTGATAAATGGGCCGATCCTTTACAAATTCGCCCTTGGCATCGGACGCACCAAGGACCTGACCGCCCTGGAAACCACCACCTGCGACCACCGATGAAAATACGTGGCCGTAATGGCCACGGCCGCCGTTCCACGGTGGTTCCCACTGGACTTTGGGCTTACGGCCGAACTCCCCTCCCCACCAGACGATCGTGCTTTCCAGAAGCCCGCGATCCGACAGATCCTGCAACAAGGTCGAGAAACCCTTGTCCAGCTCAGGCAGTTTGCGGCGCATGATCGGAAAATGCCCTTTATGCGTATCCCAACCTTTGTAATTGATGGTAATGTAAGGCACGCCCTGCTCAACCAAGCGGCGGGCAACCAAGCAGGATTGGCCAAAAGTATTGCGACCGTAGCGGTCGCGTAGCGAGTCGCTTTCCTGCGTTGGATCGAACACCTTGCCAGCATCACCCACAATCAGGCTGTATGCCTGGTCTTCGCACCGATTGAGAGCCTCAAGTTGGGGGTGACCTGGTAACGCCTGGTTCAGCGCATCCAGATCGTGCAAAAAGTCTCGCCGCCGGTTCTGTTGGGCGCTGGTCATCCCCGGCGCAACAACGCCTTCGACGAGGAACTGTTTCCTGCCTGGATCACCTCCGGTCGCAAACGGCTTGTAACGCGAACCGAGGAAACCTGCTTCGGAAAAGCGCCCTTGCGGTTGGGTCAACACCACATAGGGAGGAATCAACCCTTGATATCCGGCGCCGTACCCTTTGTGCAGCGACACCACGGCACCCACGCACGGGAAAACGTCGCGCCCCCCCGGTTTACGACCCGTCTGAACCATGTACGAAGCGGTCTCATGGGCAAAAACACCGTGAGTCATGCCCCGGAGTATCGAATATTTATCGGCCTGCTTGGCCAGGCCAGGCATCAGCTCGCTGATCCGGATACCAGGGACATTGGTTTTAATCGGTCTGTTCAAGGGACCGGTGTAATCGCTGCCCGCTTCTGGCTTGGGATCGAAGGTATCCAGATGGCATGGCCCGCCCCACATCCAAATCTGGATCACGGCTTTGGCTTTGGGTTGGGGAGTTAGCGCGGTCGCACCAAGGGGCAACGCATCCGCCAGCCATAACCCGGCCGCGCCGACCAACCCGCGGCGGAGAACGGCCCGGCGCGAAAGGGGTCCATCGAACACTCCCATGAGTGCCTTGCCGTAATCGGGATCAGTCCGTTCTGTATTCATGTTCTCACTTTCCCTTAATGCCGGTAGAGAAATTCCTTGCTGTTGATCAGTGCCCAGACCAGGTCGGCATACGCCTTCCTACCCCGATCGCTGTCTTGCAGGTACTCCTTGACCGTTGACTGCTCTTCGTAAGTCGGAAATCGCGACAGAATCGACAGATACAGGTAATCAACACCCCGTTGCGGATTCCTCCGGTATTTCGCCATCTTTGCACGGAGTATTCGACTCTGTTCGATCTTGTTACGAATATGGCTGGAGTTGAGCAGGTGAAGCTGCTGAAAAGCGGTCGGGCGATTGTTTCGCTCCGATTCCAATCCCGTGTCACGCGACGGCCGGCCGAACATTTCAAGAAACGGACTGGTAATGCTGCCATCCGGCAGCACAACCGACCGATGCGATTCCGGGATAAACGTGTAGGGCTCGGGAATCATGCTGGAATACGATTCGGTCGTACCCGTAATCTGATCCAACGCGTCGATCAGCACTTCGGCCTCCAGTCGGCGAAGCGGGTAGCACGCGAAACAAGTCTCGGCTTCTGGCTTATCTCGCCGGGAAATGGGAGATTGCTGGTAAGTTTGCGAATTCAGAATGAGCCGGAAAATCTGCTTGAGATCGTACTTAGACGCCAGCAGGCGTTTTTCCAACAGGGCGAGCAGCCTGGGGTGGCTGGGAGGATTGTCTTCCCGCAGATCATCCGGTTCGTGAACGATTCCACGGCCGAATAACCAATACCAGATGCGATTGACAATGCTCCGTGCGAACCAGGCATTGGTCGGCGACAGCAACCATTGGGCAAATACCTCGCGCGGATCCTGCTGCCCGGTCAGCGTAGCAGCCTGGCCATCGGGAAAGACCGCCTGGCCCAGCGTGCCGTCAGCGGCTGCCGCCTGCGCCTTGAGTCGGTCGAAGTAGATGACTTCTTCTTTCCATTCCTGCGTCGATTTGTAGCCAACGCAGGAGAAGAACACGGCCATGCCATCGAGCCGGTCTCGTGGCCACTTTTCCGCCCGAGTGCCCATGAACGTCAAGGCAACCGCCTGGGCAATATCACGTGGCTCATGATTCTGCAACGCACGATAAAAGTTGACCGGTGGCACCCGGAAATTACTGCCGCTTGAGGTGAGCAACTCGCGCACGAATCGGTGATACGGCCAGTTCTGCCTGATACTTTCGTGAATCCAGCGGTAATATGCCTGAGCGGCGTTCGGCCAGAGATTGATGGGGAATTCTGCCTTGACCCGCAACAGGTCGCTCCATTTCATGGCCCAGTAGTCGGCGAATTCGTCACGCTCGAGCAGATGATCAATCAGCTCCGACCGTTTCCTCGAATTGGAATCGTCGAGAAATTGTCGTACTTCGCTGGCCGTTGGCAGCGTACCGATAAGGTCGAGGTAAACCCGCCGACAAAACACCGCATCGGAGCATGGCAAGGCGAGTTGGAACCCCAACTCTCGCAGCCGAGGACGAACCACCCGATCGACTCTGCCTGGTGGCGTGGGTTGTCCGCGACTTTCAAAAATTGCCACCGACGCCCCTTTGCCTTTTCCGGCAGCTCGAGCGGATATGGAAGGTTGCATCGGAATATCCCGCGGAACGCTCTCCAGCGACCTCCAAGGGTAAAAGTCAAGCCAGAAGGACAGGACTGGCCACTTTCAGCACGTCCAATTTGTCACGGGGCCTTACTTACGTGGGGCAGGTCGATAAGCCGCCCGAGAGCCAACGTTTTTAACGACTATCGCATCATCCGGGTCGGCTTCATCGGCCACAGATTGGAACCACCGACTCCTTATTATACCCTGACCGAGCACAAAAGGACCGGCACTCGCTTACACTTTCACCTGAAAAAATTCATCCTGGAGTCCAAACACTCTCCCTAAGGATGGGCATGGAAACCAGAAATCTATCGTTCAGACAATGCTACCACGCCCTTCGTACCTCAGGGACGCGCCACACGCCCCTGGAATAGCCTGCTTGAGATATACTTGTTCGCTGAGCTTTTCGACTGAATATGTCGGTTTCGTAACCGGGGTAAGACTCTAATCGAGCCGTTTGATCTCGATGTTGCGGAATGCCACCGGGTCGTGGTGACCGGCAAAGCCGAAGTGGCCGGAAGTGAGGTCCTTGCCCGGATGCTTCGAGCCCTTCATGAAATCTTTCACTTTGCTCAGGTCCGCAACCAGGATCACCGAGCCGTTCAATTCCACTCGAATTTTGGCACCTTGCACCGTCACTTCCTGAAAGTTCCACTGACCCGTCGGACGCAGGTAACCGCGAGCAGCGGGTACCATGCCATAGGCTGAACCGTGATACTGTCGCGGGTCGAGCTTCGCGTACTTGGGATGCTCCGAATCGAGTACCTGCAGTTCGGTCATCCCGTCGTAGGCGGCATCCCCATGGCCCGGATAACGTATGGCCAGGCCGTTGTTCCCTGCCTCCGGAAGCTTGAATTCCAGGCGAACCATGAAATCGCCATACTGCGGATCGGTAAAGAGCACGCCTCCCTGACCCGGCTTGCACAACAAGGCTCCGTCCTGAATCTTGTAATTCTTGATCGCACCTCGCCAGCCGCTGAAATCGTGCCCGTTAAAAATTTTCTGGAAACCGTCCCCGTCGTAACCAGCAAGCAATCGGTTTGCCTCCTCGGCCCCAATCTCGCGAAGGTAGACGTTTCGCCAGCGGATTTCACCACCATGCGTCTGCAGTTGAATCGGCCCTTTTCGCGGTAAGGGCCGCCCACGGTCCCAATAATTTTCCATGATGGCATGGTCGACCACGAGCTGATCGTTCAGCCAGACGGTGGTTCGCGCTCCAACTTGTACGACATGAATCCGATTCCACTCGCCAAATGGGCGATCGGCCAAAACCAGCGGATCTTTGCCGGCAGCACCGGGAGAATTATTCCACAATCCTCCCGAGCCTTTGTCCGCTCCAATCTTCCACTTGCCACCCGCCTCGGTGGTATCCCAGATCTGCACCTGAGGCGTGCCGCGCAGGTAAATCCCACTGTCGGCCATGGGCACCGTTTTGTAGTCGATCCAGAATTCGCAATCGCCGAAATCCCGGTCCGTGGTCAGATAAACACCGTGTCCGTCATTGACCAGCTCCCCTCCCTCCGCAGCATTCGTTTCCACTCGCCAATGCTTCTGGATATCCTCAAGGCCCTGTTTTCGCAACGTCTCCCGTTGGCCATCGCTCATCGACTGCAACTTATACGGATCGGTATGCCCCATGCCATGCCAACCCGACAAATCTTGACCATTGAACAGACTCGTGGCTTCCGCGGGGATTCCCGCGGGTCGGCTGGCACCATCTTCCTTGGCAAAGACACCCGAACCAGCAGCAAGAATCAGCAGGAACGACAACAGAGATCGAACAATCATTGGGAAGACTCCTCGAGGTTGGAAGGCAGAGCGCAGGGAACCGCCATGTCGGCTGCCCTACACGGGTCTAAGATACCCACCATCCTACCCAACGCATGCTCGATCGTACAGGTATATGGGAAGGCCCCTCACACCGTGAAGTCAGTGGGTCGCCGGCAGACCCCGTGGGGTAAGGAAGTCTCTGGAGAATCTGGAAGAACAGCCCTTTGCACTCACGCCAATCGAAATCGGGATCGAAATCGAAATCGGGATCGAAACAACCTCAAAGTAAGGCATAAGGCGACCGGCACTTGAAAATTTACCTGCCGCGAGTCCAAAAGCTTCATCGGTTCTTCGGGAATACTAGTCCTTAATCGGGATCGCTATCGCTATCGGGCTCGCTATCGAAACAATATGCCACAGGGACAGGAACAATTCGATCTTTACGGAATCGCGGAATTCGATCCCGATCCCGATCCCGATCCCGATGAAACAGACAGTTCCTTGGTAAGTTCTCACCTGCCGCTCGCCTAAGAACCGCATCCGATCACGGGCTCAGACTATTGAACCGCAAATAAACGCGAATAAACGCGAGTTTTGAAATCGAGTACAATTCCCGCAAGATCCTCTGTAGGCTAGCCATGCCACTAGGCGCAGGCTCGATCCGACGATTGCTGTTGTTCGTCACTCGAGTTCATCTCCGCACCCGATTGCTTTACGGCGTCGAGCGAGATGGTTGGTAGCGAATGGCATGACGTCGCGGCAGGCTGCTCGACTGGAAGCGCAGGCGTGTCCTCGATAACCGTCCGGTAACGACGGCCCACTCCCAGCTTGCGCAGCGTGGGCCACAGCAAATGCATGTTCTCCAGCAGATAGGGCCAGCGAAAATAGTACTGGGTGAAACACTTGGCATGCAGGGCCGACACTTCTTCGTGCGTGAGGTGCTCGTACTTCATCACGGGAGTATACATATCGTACTTGGTAAAACTTACATCGGAGATCTGGTCTTGATTCTCCCGATAAAAGGGCGTCCCCGGATAAGGCGTGACGATATTGAAGTTGGCGTAGGTGGGGTTGAGTTTCTTGGCGTACTGGAGCACGCTCCGGATCGAAGCGGCGGTATCCTCGGGAAAACCGACCATGAAACCGGCCACCGAACGGATCCCCAATTCACGACACGCCGCCACAAATTGATGCTGATGGTCCTCCGGGATCGGCTTACGCCGGTATTGGCGCAAAGTCTGGTCGTCGGGCGTTTCGATGCCCACGGTGACGCTCGTGAGGCCCACATCGCGCAGTGCGACGAGCGTTTCGCGACGTAGGAACTCGATCCGGCTTTCGATGGAAAATTGTATTTTTCGCGGCAGGCGTCCCAGCAGTTCCGCCAATTCCATTACCCGCCGGCGGTTGAGCCCAAAGAGCGGATCACGAAATTTGAAGGATCGAAAACCATGTTCCCGCATACCTCGTCGAATCTCTTCCACGATTCCCTCGGGCGAACGAAAGCGGGTGCGATTCTCGATGACGATATAAGGGCAATAATTGCAAGTGAACGTACAACCGCGACTCTGCTGGATGAAGGCCGTGGGGAATCGAGTGAAATCATAGCCGATACGAAACCGGCTCGGCTGAAAAAGGGACCAATCCGGCAGCGGCAGCGCATCGAGGTCCTCCACGCTTCCTACCTCGACCGTGGGTCCTATCGCGGCCAGCACTTCGTCCAGCTTCCAGTACAATTGTTCCGCTTCACCGCGGACAATTGTCACATCCAAATCGGCGAATGCTTCGGGCATGGTATGCCCCACCACTCCCGTCACCAGGATTCGCGCCTGGGGGTTCTCCGCTAACACCCGCTTCATCGCTTCCCGTTCCAGATCGATCGTGAAGATGGACGGGTAGAAAACGTACAGATCGGCACCCACGGGAACCGTATCCTCGTGGTATTCCACCGTATGGCCGAGTTGGCGAAAGCTGCTCGCCAGGTAGGCAAAGAGCAGAGCGACCGGGCGGCGATCGCGCAGCGACAAATGGCGGATGATCTTACCGCGCACGCCGCCCAGGCCATGATATTTTCCCATACCATAGCCACCGCCCATGTCTTTGGTGACATCTCGCTTACGGGTATCCCACAGAACAATATGCATCGGTTGAGGCTCCTAACGCGGACTACCGGCCACGGCGAAAAAAGTGTTTCAAGGTTGAGTGTTGAAGGCAGGGCTTTTTACTAGCACCATCAAAACTATCGGGATCGGGATCGCTATCGGGATCGAAATAACATGGGTCTGAGACACGAAAAATGAATGTTAACCGCCTTATGGTCGCCATACTCAGGTGTTTAGGTGGCAGAGGCTACTCGGTCAAGGAAGATCCCACTCCTTATACATTCGAGGAATTCGATAGCGATCCCGAGTTCCGATCCCGATGAGTAAGTACTCGTGTAGTCGAGGAAGGTTACCCCCGTTTTTCCGAAAATGCCGGATGTTGATAAAGGCTAGTAAAAAAGGGCTGGGGTTGAAGGTTTCGGTGGTCTGGAGGATTGCAACGTCTTTTGTCGGGTCCCACCGCAGGCTCAATCCGTAATCAATATCTGGTACAGAATGAAACTCTAAGCAGCTTTGCGATGACGATGCCCTTGATGGTCCGGCTCTTGTCCTGGCGCAGAAGAATCTCCGACGACAGCCCAACCGGTGGTTCCGTCCAGCCGGTGGACAATTCGAGTCTTTCCATGGGGCAGTAGTCGGTAGGTCACGTCGCGCCAAACCATCTGGCGGACCCAAACGGTACTCAGAATGGCGGCCCAGTTCAACAGCGCTGTCACTGGGGTCGTCCAAAAATCAAACCGAATTGCCGGAAAGAGTGCATCCCGTTGCCTGGGTAAATAGAGATGCGCCAGATCGCGGCGAATCGTTGCCCGAAACATGCCCAAACCATAGAGAAACAAGCAAACGATTGCAGGCCACCAGGCGCCCGGTGCATGCAGTCCCAGACCGACTCCGGCGGCCACCAACGCCCCCCAAAAACCGATTACCGTGAGCGTGGTGGCCAACAGCGTCAGGGTCCACAAACCCAACATGTAATGCCGACCAATCAGATACTGGCGGCGCAGGAACTGAAACATCGACACAAACGAATGATCAACCGGTGAGGCGATGATGCAAGCAGGCTCAAACTCGATCCGGTAACCTGCCTGACGAACAAGATTCGTGGCCACCAGATCGTCGGTCAATGCGCCCTTCCAAACATTGTGTAAACCTGTTTGGTCAAACAGTTCACGACGGATCGCCCAGGAACCACCCCATACGGGATTCAGCCCCTTGGGACTGTAGAGTGAAGCGGCCGTGGCGTTGATGCTGTGTAGCAGGTAGTTGGTCCAGGTCGGCCGCTCGGGCACGAACCAGCGAT
>JAJRWS010000680.1 GCA_024276705.1 Planctomycetota bacterium
AGGGCGCGCGGCGGGAGAAGCAGCACGGAGCGGATGGTCTCTTCCAGGAACTGGCCCTGGTTGTACGACGGCGTGACGACGGTGATGCGCGGCCAGGGCGAGCCGTCCGGCATGGTGTCCGGGACAGCGGGGCCTACTTCGCTCCACGGCCAGCCGCCCGCTTTAGCTAACTTCAAAGACCCACTACTGGACACTCTAGAAGACGACATTCTCACGAGACCGAATATTGGACTTCAAAGAGAGTCGGCCAGAAGCAGCTGGACTGGAACTGATGATCTTTCCATACCAGTTAAGGTACTCGTCGGCCATTCGCCGTATGTCGAAACGAGTACGCGCGGCCTGTCTAGCATTATCGCCCATCCACTTCGCTAGTTGACAGTTGCCCAATATCACCAAGATGGCCTCTGCCATTTCCGCTACACCACCCCGGGGTACAGTGAAACCAGTCCGGCCCATATCGACTTGTTCGGGGATTCCCCCAACCGCGGTTGCCACTACCGGCAAACCGCTGGAAAGAGCTTCCAGAACAGTCGTAGGAAATGTATCCGCCCGTGCAGCATGAACATAAACATCGGCTGCCCGATAGTACCTGGCGATAGTCGCCGGATCCTTCTGGTGCGGAATAAAAGAAATCGTTGCTTCTCCAATCAGTTCCGATGGTGCATCCTCGCCGAGAGCCAGCAACAGCACTTCTCGATCTTTCAATTGTTCAGCCACGCGCACGACGACGCGGCGGAGAGTGCGATAGTCCTTCCACGGGTTATCGCGTATTCCATTTGCAGCGAACAGAAGAACCTTTGCTTGTAGCGGGACACCTAACTCCTTCCGAGCTTCCACTTTATCGCCTGGACAGAACACAGTAGTATCGACACCGTTAGGAATCACTCTGGCATCCTGGATTGCTGGGGCTACAATAGAATTTTCAACCATTTCCATCAGCCATTTGGATGGGGTGGCAACATTGATCTTGGTGGTTGCCAGTATTCTCTGCTTTCGACGCCAATTGGACGCAGTTGCGTCACGACGAATCGAAGGGTATATCGTGAGGTCCGGACAATGACCGCACCCGTACTGCCATCGCTGGCAACCAAAAGAGTGAGCACAATGCCCACTTAACAACCAGGCGTCGTGAAGAGTCGTAAAAAGTGAAACCTGAGCGCTCAGCGTGGGTAGATATCGCAGGTCGAAATAGCCGCCGTGCAAATTATGGATGTGAACCACATCCGGAACGCGCGGTACCAAGTCCAACAAACGCCAGCTGCCGGGAAAGTCGAAATTCTCTTTTCCCGACCACTTGCTGCGATAGCCATCCCATCCTCGTGCCAGCAGCCTCAATTCATCAGATAACGCTCTCGCGTGAGGCGCTCGCTTCGATATTGGTCTTAACAGCCGAATTAGCGCCCAACAAATTCGGGCAGATAGCCGCTTCCCATCCAATGTCCGCGGAATAGGCAGCACCGACTCATCATCCGTCATCTTGCGCCCTACTGCAAGTGCCGACTTATGACCGCGACGCCGATACTCATTGAATAAGACCCAGGCAATGTGTTCGGCACCACCGGCTTGGTCCTTAGGGCTTACTAGGAGAACATTCACGCTAGCTTCTGCAGTTTCACGTAGATACTGTGCCCTTTGATTCGCTTTCGTAATCCAGCATCAAAGAGCAACTTCCAAAAAGAGATGGTCTTCTGATTCAAAACAATGTGACCAATGCGTGAACCTGTGCGTAACCTTCTCTCATGCAAAACAAGATACCAGTCTACATGATATGGTTGGAGCGGCTCATATCGGATAGACTCTACCCTAACAGGGAAGATTGTTGGCAACATCTGGAATGTCGAGGCAGACCAACGCGTCATGTGATGCGGGGGCATGTCGAGCAGGTTGTCGTGAGCGTGTTTTATGAAACTCTCTCTGTTAGGCACAGAAAGAACCAAATAGCCGCCGGGCTTCAGAATCCGAAGTGATAACTCGATGAACTCTCTCGGATTCGCGACATGTTCTAGAACCTGAAAGGAGACGACGATCCCCATCTTATCCTTGTGTAGCTCCGCCGCTTCTTCCAGGTTCATGAGTTCCACCGGAAGACCAAGCTTCTGCGCCCGCAATACGGCATCTTCGTTAATCTCTGTGCCAACGATTTTCACACCCTCTGACAAAGCATGTCGAACAAAATCACCATCCCCCGCGCCGACCTCTAGCACAGGATCGTCTGCCCTCATGTCTTTGAGCGCCTGTTGGTGTTCCCATTTGTCCGCCATGTAGTACCAGTCATATCGTTGGAGTTGTGTGTACAGATCACCAGAGCCTGCAACAGAATGGGGATAAAAGAATTCGAGGCCAGTCTGCTCACATCGCAGCCTTTTGATTGTATCTAGTCCTCCAAACTCGGCGGATACGTCAATATCAAAGACTTTTCGCCATCGATACACAAGAAACTCTGCGTCGATTTCTTCGACCAATTCGGTCGGACCATTCTCTACCAACGGGCTGGGAATGTACATTACTCTACATTTGCCTTTGAATTCGTACGGTGTCACCCCTCATTAACCGAGTTTTCGTACGCGGTGGCATATCCAAGCGCCTCCAAACACTCCTTACTTTCATCTTCGAATACACGTAGCAAACCAATGGGAATCTCAGATCGATAAGAACCTATCTTGCCCCTGCGCACGAAATGCTTCTCGGGGGGCCACCGCACGTTATGCCATCCGAACTCATCTTCGCGACGTCTCATCTGGTCAAAGGTACAACCCTCTATTGCCCGTACCAATAGATCATTCGGTCGATCAATTTGAAG
>JAJRWS010000681.1 GCA_024276705.1 Planctomycetota bacterium
CTCGATGCTCCGGATGGAGGGGCACTCAAATATCGCCGCTGCACTGCGTGCTTGCACCTGGAAAACTCAGCGAATGCTCGCCATGCTGGGTATTGTGAAAAAATGAAAGGCCCTGCAGAAAGAGGGAGACACCTCTCAGTTCCTCTATCTGATCCCGACCGGTATGAACGATGTTCATCAACCCACTTGGGGAAGCTGGGCCGGGCGCTACGGGGTACGCGATGATTCGTCCTACGAACCGAACCCCGACTGGTATTGGCCCAACTTGCGCGACCGACTGAATGGTACGTTCAGCCGGGATAACACGCTTAAACGCTGGGCCGTGCACATGCAAAATGATTTCAAGGCACGGATGGACTTGTGCGTAGAAACTTACGATGCCGCTAACCACCCACCCAATCCTGCATTGCAGAGAGATCGTTCTACGAAGATTCTATTCGTAAAGGCAAAACCCGGCGAAAGCATTACTCTGAGCGCGGCGGGCAGTACGGACCCCGACGGCGACAGGCTTCGCTTCACGTGGTTCTGCTATTCGGAAGCTGGCACCTACGACAAGCTTATTGAAATCAGCGGTGACCAGAGCGAACAATGCCAAGTGAGCATCCGTCAGGATGCGGCTCACAAAACGATTCACTTGGTGCTGGTTTGTACGGATGACGGCAGACCTACGCTGACCCGCTACCGCCGTGCAGTGCTTGAGGTTGAGTAACTCGGCCATGCTCAAGCAATTTAGAAACACTTCAGTCACACTTATGCAACGGTGCGGTCATGTTGGATCACAATTAAACAATACTGTTGTTATAGGGCCTATTCGGTGAGACAGATTAGTACTTCCATCTATACTGCAACGAGTGGAATCTTACGATATGCCCGGTGTGACAGAGCGAGTTGCTCTTAGAACGCGCGGTATCGAGAGGTGCCATTGCGCTGGGCCAGCCGGGGCAGGCTGGCCCAGATTCTAAGCGTGTTGGCGTTGCTTTATCCTCGGTTAGCATAGCGGAATCTAGCTCACGAAATGTCGCATGTAATGTCGGCCATCGAGTTTGCTAACAACAAGTAGTAACCTGATTTGCTTCCAATCAACTATGTTGCAAATACAAGAAATTAGGATGTCAATAGTGCGATCGCTGTCGGCTAAGGTGCTAAATATCCGCTGGGAAAGAGAGCTGTGTTTATGAGGTGTCACGTCGCATTTTTCGCAGGCATATTTTTATTGTTTCCTAACACTGTAGTGCGTGCTCAATTCGATTTTGAGAAGTACACGATAGGAACAAGCCCCCGAGCTGGTCTGGGGCAGACTGCGCTTGCGGATGTCGATAGAGATGGCGACCTCGACTTCCTTGACGGCACAAAGGACGGCAATGAATTGTATTGGTGGGAATACAATTCTGCCAATGATTGGGAGTTCCACGCTATTGGCGTCGATTCGGGTGGAGGGCCACAGGTGGGAGGCGCGGCCGTGGACATCAATGGCGATGGCAGGGTCGACTTTCTCTCTACTGGGTGCTGGTTTGAACAACCCAGTAACCCAAAGTCGCTCTGGATAAAGCACCACTACAACGGCCACTCTGGAGCACACGACGTGCTCGTAGCTGACTTGGATGGCAATGGAGACTTGGAAACGATCCAGATGGTCGACTCTTCGCCTCAACTCAAAATGCTCGACATCCCTGCCGACCCGACGAGTCCCCATTGGCCTGAACAGAGTTTTGGTACATCGGTCCACGCTGGAATGGCAGTCGCCGACCTGGATGGTGACGGGGATGTGGACATCGTTCGGGCGAGAACATGGTACGAAAACGAGAATGGATTGGGGAGCAGTTGGACCACGCATGCCAATAGCATCCCGTTTAGCGAGACAAACTCCGAACCCGCCGATTCCACGACGACCGCCTTAGGTGACATCGATGGAGACGGAGATATGGATATTGCCCTTTCTGGCCACGATGGCGGAACCATTGCCTGGGTAGAAAACACCGATGGCACCGGGACATCTTGGTCATTACATACGCTCAACACCGATATGTTAGGCAGTCGAGCCGACGAGCAAGTCCTGCATTCGGTACTGCTTGCAGATTTTGATAATGACGCCGATTTAGACATTTTCAGTGCCCACTCACGCGGAAAAGCATGGATTTGGCGCAATAGCGGCAACGGCGAGTTCACCCGTTTTGAAATTGCCGTCGATAGTCGAGGCCATCTAGCCAAGACGGGCGACGTCGATGGCGATGGCGATCTCGACATCGTTGGGAAACCTTGGCGACAAGACAAAAAACACGTCTATCTTCAAAACCAGTTGGTCGAGAACGGTGAAGATTGGCGACTGGTTTTTAATGGTCAAGATCTCAATGGTTGGAAAGTGTCGTCGGAGAACCCCCAGGGAGATACCCAGCGGTGGCAAGCGGTTGGAAATGAGATCCTTATCGGGCAGGACACCGTCGGTAACGGCGGCACGCTAGTAACAGAGAACGACCAGTACGACGACTTCGAAGTCGAGTTTGACGTATGGCCGAAGTGGGGCAACGATTCAGGGTTCTATTTGCGGGCTGAAGAGAATAGTGGAAAGGGTCTGCAAGTGACGATCGACTACGAACAAGGCGGAAGCGTCGGCTCGATATATGTCGTGGATGGGGCAAACAGTGGTTTTCTTGCAGGTCAGCCAGAATTCACGCTGACCAGCAATGGCAGTGCGCTCACGCCGGGTAGTTCTCCTCGTTTTTTCGAAGCGTCCGATTGGCCCAACATCTGGAATACGGACAATTACAATACTTTTCTTGTCCGAATCCAAGGGAATCCCGCCACGATTACTGTGTGGATCAACGGCACCAAGGTCAACCAAGTGACCGACGATCAGGCGCGTTTCGGTGGCAGAGGTCGCCTTGCACTGCAGGTGCACAGTGGTAATCAATGGGTTGCCGGAGCCGTAAATCGTTTCAGAAATATTCGCGTCCGTGACTTCTTGAAGTCACCGAGGAATTGAGAAATGAAAAACCTTTCAGCACAAGGATTAACACGGATGACACGACGATCGATTTTTTCTCTGACTTTGCTTGCCTGCTGCTTCTGCGGACAGCTTGCTGCTGACGAAACGGTGGACTTGATCCGAGACGATTTCTCGCATTATCCGCCTGGGCCGCTTTCCGAACCCGTAGGTGAGTTGAACCCTGCGATCCAGGAGTATCACTACTTTGCCCACCGCGGCGTGCCACTGGAACCTTGGGCGAATGCGATCGGCTATCTCGATTCGTGGCTAGTGGGCGATGAGGAGGGCAAATCGTACCTCGAACAGTTGCTTTCGCCAGAATCACTCGGGATGGTAACCGAATTATTCAGTCCCCAGTTCATTACCGGCGAGCCAGAGTGGAACGACTATACGATCGAAGTGTCGGTTAAGCTGTTAGCCCTTGATGACATGGCCGGAATAGTATTTCGGTACCAAACCAATCGACACCACTATTTTTTCTGCTTGCATAATGGTAACGAAGCCCAGCTACGATTGCGGTTGCCTTTGGAGAAGTCGTTTCGCGTCGCCACGATCAAGACGCTTGCGTCCGCTCCCTTTGAATATGACGTGACCCAATACTACCGTCTGAAGGTCGAAGTGTTGGGCTCGACCATTCGCGCCTTTGTCGATGACACGCTCGTACTCACAGTCGAAGATGATAGTTTATTGCAAGGGAAAATTGGGGTCACCGCCAACGTCCCCGCGCGATTTCAAGATTTCCACGCCTACACAACCGCTAGTACCAGGGCGACGATCGACAAGGCGATTGCTGACCGTGAAGCCAATCTAGCAAGCCTTCGCAACGCCAACCCAAAGCCAAAGTTTTGGAAGAAATTTAAGACGCCACAATTTGGCTGCGGACGTAATGTTCGTTTTGGCGACCTCAACGGTGATGGTCAAGCCGAGATGCTGTTTTGCCAAAACATGCGTAAAGGAGCAGGCGACAATTTTGTCGAAATCAGTTGCCTGACTGCTGTGACGTTGGAGGGAGAAGTGCTTTGGCAAATTGGCCGCCCCAACCCAAAAAATGGCTTACTGACTAGCGACTGTCCGTTTCAAATCCACGACATTGATGGAGATGGACGTAACGAAGTGGTATTCGTCAAGGATTTCAAAATTCGAGTCCTTGATGGCCAGACTGGCAAGCTGAAAAACTCGGCCTGGATGCCCAAAGTGCCCGAAGACTTTGCCCAAAGACGCTATGAAATCAAGACGCGACCGCACGAGCGAAATATCGGGGATTCGATCTCGTTTTTTAATCTCTCCGGGAAAGGGCTCTCCGGGAAAGGGCTTTCGGGAAGTGGACGACAGGAAATCTTGATTAAAGACCGCTATCGGCTGTTTTGGGTTTTTGACAACCAACTGAACCTGAAATTTGCAGGGCAAGGAATGCTCGGTCACTACCCTTTCGCGTTTCGCGACGAAGGGAACGACAACCAAAAAGTCGCTCGCGACAAAATCATGATTGGGTACTCGATGTGGGACCACACCGGAAAGCAGCTATGGAGCCGGGATGAGGAATTCCAAGATCATGCCGATGGTGTTGCCTACGGCAATTTCAGCGAAGATCCCAAAGCACCTCCTTACGCCTACTACTGCGGAAGCGATGAGGGTTTTTCGCTGTTCGACAGTCGCGGTATTGTGCGTCAGCATCACCGTTTGGGGCACACTCAAACCGCTCTGGTGGCTAAGCTCCGGAGCGACATCAAGGGTCTTCAGTATGCTTGCATCAACTTCTGGAAGAATCCTGGAATCATCACTATCCTGGACTATCGCGGAAATATTTTACTGCAAGGCGAGCCGATCCACGTCGGCAGTCCGTTTGTGCCGGTCAACTGGCGTGGGGATGGCACCGAGTTGATTCTGCTTTCGGGGAATATTCGTGAAGGGGGGATGCTCGACGGGCACCTCCGTCGAGTGGTTATGTTCCCCGATGACGGTCACCCAGATCTATGCGCGGCCGTGCAGAACCTCACCGGAGACGCGTGTGACGAAATCGTCTTGTGGGATCAAGACCAAGTTTGGATTTACACGCAAGATCGTCCCCACTCAGGCGATCGTGTCTATGCACCACGACGTAATCCTGAATACAATGACTCGAATTATCGTACGACCGTTTCGTTGCCTGCTTGGGAAGAGTGATTCTCTACTATGACAGGCCGGGATGATGGCCGGCACAGAGTTCAGTGAGACCATCAAGGTAAGTACAACCGCAACGGAAAACCAAGAAGAGAGAGAAGTGATAAAACACGCCATGAGATCATCAATGAATAGTGCGGCGCTGCTTGTGTCGATTGGGGTTTTCGCCCTTGTAGGGTTGCCTGGGCCAGTGGCCGAGTCTTCGGGGGCGTCGTGTCCTACTCCCACTTTGTCGCCATTCGATCCAAGAGCGATGTGGGCTGAGGGGACTCAGGCAAATAATGACGGCGCGACTCGCGACTTTTACAACCGAGCCGCAGGACTCACTTGGGACAACTACATGGGTGATTGGCGCGATAGTGCCGGGGTTGCGCAGGGCAGTTCAGCCTATGCGACATCCACACTGATCGATGACGATACTCCCGGTTTTCAGAGTTGGGATGTGACCAGTCTGGTCGATGAGTGGAGGGCTGGGGCACCGAACCAGGGGTTTTATCTTCGCCAGGTCAGTGGTTCCGGCCCGTTCGATTTCTACAGTCGAGAGCACCCGGTTCCAGGGGAGCGGCCCAGTTTGAATGTTGTCACTGACGCGGGGACCTTCGTGCTTCCTCCGATAACAGACACAGGCCTCAGAAACAGCTCCTTTGGAAGCCCGGGGGATGCTCCGACCTTCCGTATCAAAAGTAATAGTAACAGTATTTTGTCCCGTTTCGACTTGTCTGCAATTCCCGAGGGGGCGAGTGTGACGAATGCTACGTTTCGGCTCTTCAGTTTCGCCGAGTTTGGAAGCTCTTCGATGGACGTCGGAGTGTTTCGAGTGTTCAACGATCCGGGGGGAGTGGCCCCGGTCGTCCAGGGCTTGGCACAGGGGTTCCAAGGTGATGCTGGGATCGGGGCACATCCCGATGTGTATGTGTATACCGATTTTGAGAGTGCCGATTGGGGCTCGAACTACAAGGGCAACACGAATGGATCGACGTTGCAGCGTGTTACTTCCAGCCCTGGTTTCGAGCCGATCGGTAACTCCGCTCTGCGTGTGACGATCCCCGCCGGGGAACATTATGGCATGAACGTACAATACGACTTCTCAGAGCAGATCGGCGCAGAGCCCACGGAGGTGTTCTTCCGCTACTACGCGCGTTTTGACGACAACTGGAACCCTGGAGAAGGCGGGAAGCTACCGGGGATGGCCGGCCGCTATGGCGCGGCCGGGTGGGGCGGGCGAAAGTCGGATGGCACAAACGGATGGTCTGCCCGCGGCATGTTCCGCACCACGATTCCCGCTGGCAACCCGCTAGAAGATCGCGTCCCAATCGGAAACTATGTCTACCACGCCGATATGGAAGGCCAGTACGGCAACGAGTTCGTGTGGCAGGACGGCTTGCTAGGGTTCTTGGAGAAGGATCGTTGGTACAGCGTTGAACAGCGTCTGGTATTGAATACCCCAGGATTGAACGATGGAATACTCGAAACGTGGATTGATGGCCGCCTTGCGTACCGGGAGACCGACTGGAATTGGCGCACGGTCGACGATCTCAAGATTGAGGAGGTGTGGCTAAATGTGTACCACGGTGGGCTAGGTACACCAGATACTGACATCCAGATGTACATAGATAATTTGGTCATCGCATCAAGCTATATCGGACCCATGACCGGCGCTCCGTGTGGTCCGGAGACGCATACCGGCGATTTTGACAACGACAACGATGTCGATGGCGCCGACTTCTTGAAGTGGCAACAAGGTTTTGGTGGTATCTACAATGCAACTCATCTCACCGATTGGCTAGACCAATATGGCAGCGGAGTAGGCGGGATCTCCGCAGGAAATGTGGTGCCCGAGCCAAATAGCTATTTACTTATGATGCTAGGTTGCCTGTTGGTCATGCAAAGAACACGATCTGCGGAGGTTGATAGAACTATCGCACCACCGTTCCCCTCCCCAACTGGGATGACCGGAATGTTAAAAAACAACTACGCTGAATGACAGCGTCCAATACCCCTGGAGATTTCTACTATGAAAAATGACCCTTCAAGACGGTCTTTTGTTGCCGCCCTCTCCATGATGGCTGCTGGTGCCGCACTATCCTCAACTTCTTTTGGCAACACCGTAAAGGGCCGGAAACTGAAGCTAGTGATGGTAGGAACGGGAGTTCGAGGTACTTCTTTTTGGGGTAAGGATCTCCTCGAGACTTATCCCGACCTTGTCGAATTTGTAGGGCTTTGCGACATCAATCCGGGCAGGTTGGAGTACGCCAAGAAATTCATGGGCGTCGACTGTGAAACGTACACCGATTTCGACAAAATGGTGAATGAGACAAAACCGGATTTAGTGATCGTTACCACAACGGACAATACGCACCATAAGTACATTATCCGAAGCTTGGAGCTAGATTACGACGTGCTGACCGAAAAGCCGCTAACTACGGACGAACAGAAATGCCAGCAAATTATCGATGCGGAGCGCAAGTCGAGGAAGAATGTGATTGTGGGATTCAATTATCGCTGGAGTCCGTACACCACGAAAGTGAAGCAACTGTTGAGCGAGGGTGCGATTGGCAAGGTTACTTCGGTTGATTTTCATTGGTATTTGAATACGCATCATGGAGCTTCGTATTTCCGAAGATGGCACGGCCTCAGACATAAGGGTGGCACGCTTTGGGTTCACAAGGCAACCCACCATTTTGATTTACTCAATTGGTGGCTCGATTCTGACCCTGAGGAAGTCTTCGCCTATGGATCCCTGGAGCATTACGGAAGCGCTGGACCGTTTCGTGGCAACAACTGTAGAGATTGCGCCCATACGAAAAACTGTGAATACTACTGGGACATCACAAAAGAAAAGAGAGACATGGATCTCTATGTCAACAACGAAAAGTACGATGGTTACATCCGGGACAATTGCTTGTTCAGGAAAGAGATCAATATCTACGACAAGATGTCTGCTCAAGTGAAGTACAAAAACAAGGTGACGCTTAATTATTCGTTAACGACCTATTCTCCCTTCGAGGGCTGGCGCGCCGCGTTCAATGGTACCGAAGGACGCATCGAAGCTGCGCTGGACATTCCTTATCATGGAAAGGAATCGCTAAGTCAGGAAGAATTGCACGACTTGGAAATGAATCAGGGCGGTGGAGAGATTGTCGATTCAAAGCCGATCATCGTGCATCCTCTGTGGAAAGGACATGAGACGGTCCATGTCCCCTTCGAAAGAGGCGGCCATGGAGGTGGAGACAAGAGGCTGCAAAACAAACTGTTTCAAGAACCTGACGCAGCCGACCCGTATGGACGCGTCGCCGGCCTGCGCGATGGCGTCATGTCAATCATGGTCGGTATCGCGGCAAGGAAGAGCATCGAAAGCGGCAAGCCCGTCCGAGTTGCCGAACTGGTCGACCTCGAACCACGGGCAACACGCCTTTAATTCAAGCAGGGCCAATATTGCTCCAACCGTTACTAGATAGGATGAGTCCATGAAACCTCTACGCGTCGCTTCCGTACAATTCCAACATGTCCCCGGCGATAAGGCTGCCAATCTCGAGACGATTCGTCACTTTGTTCACAAAGCTGCGAAGCAAGACGTTGAGTTAATTCTTTTCCCGGAATGTTGCATTTCGGGTTATTGGCACTTGCGCAAGTTGTCTCGTGACGAATTGGTGGAACTTGCCGAACCGGTGTTTGACGGTCCAGCATCACAGGCACTCCAAGAACTGGCCGTGTCGACCAACATGACTATCTGCGCCGGTTTGGTCGAAA
>JAJRWS010000682.1 GCA_024276705.1 Planctomycetota bacterium
CCCGATCCCGATAGTATTGATGGTGCTAATAAAAGGACTACCCTGAACCCTGAACCCTCAACCCTGAACCCTCAACCCTCAACCCTCAACCCTCAATGTTTCACTGGGACCGCGGTCTGTTTCTAACGCCTGCCGGATTGGCCGTCGATGTTTGTCGGCGGCAACCGCGAGGATTTATCTCCCATGCTCATGCCGACCACCTCGGTTCGCATGAATTAGCACTCTGCACACCCGCCACCGCATGCCTTTACCGGCATCGCAGGGGAGCCCGCCGTCGCGTCTTGGAGTTGCCGTATGGTAAGCCACTGGAATTCGGCCCATTCCAGTTGACCACCTACCCGGCGGGGCACTGCCTCGGCTCGGCCATGCTGCTTGCCCGACAATCCTCAGAATCGGGCCGGTCACGGACTCTCCTCTACACGGGAGACTTCAAGCTCCAGGCTACGGCTACCTGCGTCGAGGCGGAATTGCCTCGGGCCGATATCTTGATCATGGAAAGCACCTTCGGTCGTCCCAAATACTGTCTGCCACCACGGGCAGAAACCATCGCCAGGCTTATCGAGCTGGTGCGGTCGATCCTTGCCGCCGAGCAGACACCCGTCCTGCACCTTTACCCTCTGGGCAAGGGACAAGAAATCACCCGGCTGCTTACCATCGCTGGCATTCCCGTACTCCAGCACCCCATGACCTACGCAATCAGTGAAATCTACCGACAGTGCGGTGTCGACCTGGGCGACGTGAGCCAGCATGACGAACGCACGCTCATCGATGGCCGGGTACCGCCCGGCCATGCTGTCGTGACGCTCCCACGCGGCATGCGAAATTTCCGCTTGCGCGGCATCCTGCGTCCCGTGTCGATCGCGATCACTGGCTGGGCCATCGATCCGGCGGCCAAATATCGCTACGGCGTGGACCATGCCTTACCCTTGTCGGACCACGCCGATTATCACCAACTTATGGAAACGGCCCAGCGTGTCGGCGCGAAAAAAATCTACTGCACCCATGGGCCTCTGGAATTCGTCGACCACCTGCGTGAGGCCGGATTCAACGCATTCCCCGTAACCGGCAGTGTTCAGACACGGTTATTCTAAGAGCCTATCCCAGAACTTACAGCATCGAAATGATAGCAAGGCGTAACAGGGTTCTGGGATAGGCTCTAAGCCAGTTCCTTCCCCAAGGCGTAGATTTCCTCGGCGTCCAGCACCAGATCGTTGGTCGTGAAGAGACTCGCGATGGCCCCATGATGGATCTTCATTTTCAGTCTACCCACGCCCAGGGCCCCGTAACAGGCATGTCCCTCCCGGATAAGCCCCTGATCTTGTGGCTCGATCCCGGCAATCCCCGCAGGAGGGACCGCATTGAGATCAATAGCCACGACCAGCGACCTGGCAGCCTTACGGTCGCTGGCAGCCAGCAATTCCACACCGGCGGCCCCGGCGGCCACGACCAATTGCGCCCCATCGAGTAATGTTTCCATACCGCCAGGTTCCATCGTGTGCGCGGTCAATAAAGTCGCGTGGGACGCCCTCTGGGCAATCCGTTCGCAAATGGCCGATGCACGCGTCAGCCGACGCGACACGACCCGCAACCGCACCCCTTCGGCAGCCAGCAACCGCACCACCCGCTCTCCCACCGGTCCGGTCGCCCCCAACACCAAGGCAGTCGTCTCCGGCCCCAGCGGCACATGTCGGGAAGCCGCCACCACGGCCGCCGCAGCGGTGGTGTTCGCGCCGCTGGGATCAAGCATCAGCGAAACCCGCACGGACCCAAAAAAACAAGCTTGGGCCATCTCCAGCAAACGCTCGCTGGCCGCCACATCCGAGCCGCCGATAAACAGTGCCGTACGGCAAAGTTGCACGCCGCCACGTGTAAACATGGCTCCATGAACCAGTCCGCGGACCTGGCTGGGGTCAACTCCACCGTGGCGCAGTACCTGGTCGACACCCGCATCGATCGCCACAATGGTGTCAAAAGTACTGGGCTGAGGATCGGGATCGAGGCAGAGGAGAATTTTTTGCAGTGGCATTTAGAATCCTCGGAAGGGATGGGCTGCCTCCTCCTTGCCGTTCAGCATATCATCGACGGTCGGCTTACCCTCCATCGCATTTTTGACGGCCATTTTGGTCGCTTCGTAATTGTACTGGTAAATCTTCTTGTCTTCCGCCGCTTCCGGGTGGATGAACACGCCACAAACGCAGACCAGGTCTTCCGCCTGATCCTTGGCGATCACTCCGTCACCGACCGAATCGGCAATCGCCTTGGCGACCGCGGCCTGGGCCGGACCAAACATCTGAACCGCTTGCCGCATCCCCTTGATCGTAACTTTGGTAATCATCACAGTTGCCGGTGTCACCGCCAGATTGGGCGTGAGCACCGCCAGCAGGTTGGAATGTCCATCGCTCTGGCGAGCCAGGGCATTGGCAAAGGCCGTACCGACAGGGCCATTTTTATCGCCCAACAACAGATCGATATGGGCAATTTCGTTGCCATCTCCTGCCAGGGCTTCTCCAATAAACATCGACATGGGTCTTTTCTCCAGATAAGGGGGACTTGTATGGATCGGAAGGTGGGCTATTGGCCACCCAGCAAATCAAGCGTTACGAGACAGCCTAGGCGATCCATGGCTGCTGAAATCTGCCCGCCAACATACCAGCGCCTGCCGATTGGTATCAACCGGTCCCGGGAAAGTAATCGACCACGGCTAGAAGCCTTGGCTTTGGCTTGCCCCGCAAAGCGGGGCGTGGGAACGGTTGAAACGTTTATTCTGGCTTCATTGCGTTTTGGTTTGGATTTCGTACTCGTACTCAGCAGAGCGGTACTCGTACTCGCCGTCAACATGGTGCTGGACGGAAGAGCGATGAATCGACCAATCGATCGAAAGGCGTTAAACATCCACTCGATCGTGGCAAAGATCGGTTCGATTATTGTCCAGTCCTTTCGAGTACGAGTACGAGTACCGGCTGGCGCCAGAGTACGAGTACGATTCAAGGCCTGAACTTTCAATCCATGGATGACCTTGAAAAACTCTCGCCGGACCGCA
>JAJRWS010000683.1 GCA_024276705.1 Planctomycetota bacterium
AAAAAGCGTCAGACAGTTTTGTCTTCAAAATTGTCTGACAGTTTTTCCCCTACAGACTTGTCCGGGGGATTCTATTCAAACCGTTCCTGCCAGCGTTCTTCCACTTCAACGTCCAAGTCCAGGAAAATTTTACGGTTGGTAATCATTTCCATTTCTTTGCGAACGGCCTGACCGACTGACTTGACGTTACGGCCGCCGGAGCCGATGATCATGCGTTTGTAGCGCGGGGCGTTGGTTAGGATCCTTGCCTTGATATACATGATGCCGTTGGGACGTTCTGACACTTCGTCTACCTCGACGGTGGTGCTGTACGGAACTTCGTCGCGCAGGCGCAAGAACACCTTTTCGCGAATCAGTTCGGCAATGCGAAAGTTACGGTCCTGGTTGGTCAGCGTGTCTTCCGGGTACATCAGGTCACCTTCGGGCATCTGTTCCATTAGCCATTCGATTACCGCCTTCAGATTATGGCCCTGCAGGGCTGACACCTCCAGCACCTCATCGAATTCATTGGCCCAAGCGCGGTACTCGTCCGCATGGCGTCCCCCAGTGTCCGACTTATTGATGACCAGCAGTTTGGGTTTGCTGGATGCGGCCACTAGACTGCGTACCACTTTTTCCTCGTCACCCACATATCTCGTGGGATCAACGACATAGACCACGGCATCGATGTCTCTGAGAGATTGACGCGCTTTTTCGTTGAGTTTAGCCGTCAAGTTGTCCGGTACATGCGTAAAAATTCCGGGCGTATCCACGATGACGATTTGTCCACGAGAATCATGAATTACGCCTTGGATGGAGTGTCTGGTGGTCTGCGGTTTGGGGGTGGTAATGGCCACTTTGGTGCCGACAAGCGCATTTAATAGCGTGGACTTACCCACGTTTGAACGGCCGACCAGCACCGCAAAGCCAGATTTTTTTGGAGTATCTTTCATATATAAGTGTAGCCAGTAGTCTACAGCCAATCATTTTTTTTGACCAGAGTTTGTATTGGGCCACTACATATTGCACTCCGCTGATTTAAGCTGATGGTTACGAAGATACTGTACCGGCGTGACTAGGTCAATGCCCCAGTGGGGTCGTTCGTTGTTGTACCAGTCGAGCCAGGTCCCCATTTCCTCGTTGCAACGGTCCGGCTCCAGCAGCAGGTGTCGCTTGGTGATAAGGAACTCCTCCTTCACGGTTCGGTTGAACCTTTCGCAGTGCGCGTTCATTTTCGGGGTCTTCGGGTAGGTGTGCCAGTGCGTCAGGCACAGCCTCCGCAGCTCCGCGTCGAAGTGCTTCATGAACTCACTGCCGTTGTCGGTGAGGACATGCTCGATTTCGTGCGGGAACTGGGTGTGAACCTCGTTGAAGAACTCCTTGGCCGCGAGCGAGGCGTGGCTCCTAGTCACGTGCGCGAGCGCGAAACGGGAGTATAGGTCGACCATGGTAACGACGTAGACCCGCCTGCCCCATATTATGATTTCAATGGTATCAAGGGCGACGCAGTGGCCGGGGCGCACGGCCCTGAATCCCTTCGGTTTCCGCAGAACCTGGCCCATTTTCTTCCTCACGACCTTTCCGTCGTGGCGCACCTTCTGCGGGTACGTCCTCATCCTGTCTGGAGCGTCGGCGATGATGCGGCCGACGGTCCTCGGGCTCGGGCAGGCGATGCCACGACGTTTCGCGAACGCCTGCAGGTGCACGTGCACCTTTTCCTTGCCGAGGTTCGGATGCGTTTCCCTGACCCTCCTGATCTCCGCCACGATGCGGGAGTCCCACTCGCGCTTCCGCATCCTCTTCGGCGCCTTCGACTTCTCGTTGAGCGCTTCTGGCCTGCCGTCCCCGGCCTTGAGCTTGGCTTTCCAGTCGTAGAGCGTGCGCCTCTTGACGCCGAACGAGTCCACGGTCGCCTTGAGGCCGTACCTCTCCCAGAAGGCCAGTATCTTGAGCTTTTGTTTCGCTTTGTCTGTAACCATACGGAGCCACCGTATGGCATATGATGTCACCCTACCAAATCCCCTGACGCCGTATCCGACTCTCTTGATTTGCATACCTGACATGGTTATCAGGAGTGCAATATGTATCTGGCCTTATGCAGAGTTGGCGACAGTGGTCGATTGACGACTAGCAAATAAATTGGTAACCTTAGCCTAAGGTAAGGGGTCAGCGCTATCTTGGTGACTGGTCCGACATCTGCGGATTTGGAGGTGGCCGATGAATGTTCCCCGAGAAGAAAATGTCCTTCGTCGAGATATCGAAGAAGGACTGGCAGAGTACTTCGTGGAGCAGTGCGAAGCGCGCTGCGGCACCATTGTTCAATGGGATGATACGCTGCCAGGGACCGTAACCGTGCGAGGTCCCTGTATCCGGTTGGCTGATGGGTCGTGCGTACCCATCATGTTCTTCAACCAGTAAACTCAAACTTTCAGACCCGCATCTTCGTTAGGTGCGGGTCTAGCTATTTGCGTGCCAATTTGGCGACCACTTCCACGTGTGGGGAATGGGGGAACAGGTCTAAGGCGCGTAGATCGGCAATATCGTAGTGGGCTTTGAACATCTGCCAGTCGCGAGCGAAACGTTCGTAGTTGCACGAAACGTAGACGATAGTGCGTGGCGTACTAGACACTAGGGTTTCGCTGACCTTGGGGTGCAGTCCGGCGCGGGGTGGATCTACGATGACCGTATCCGGTGCGAATTCGTCCCAGATCAAACTTTCCGCCTTGGCACTGTCAAAACGGACGTTGCTGAGATTGTTCAGTTCGGCGTTGCCGCGCG
>JAJRWS010000684.1 GCA_024276705.1 Planctomycetota bacterium
CGGGTGTCAGGTGCCGGGTGCCGGTAGGTAATCAATGTCCCCTCTCCCCCGGCCACTTGCCGCCGAAAGATGTTCCGTATGGTCAGGACTTTATCGGCAAGTGGCTGGGGGAGAGGGCTAGGGTGAGGGGGTGAAGCGGGTACCAGGGTAAATGTAAATCAGTGTCAGGTGTCGGGGAAATAGGGTTCAGAGCACGAGTACGAAATTCGACGGAACGCCCGAAGCCTGATGGGTACTCACTCCCCAGAGCTGGTGGCTTACAGACGTCAGTTACCGACTACCATTCACCGACCTACCGAAACACCGACTTACCGACCTACCGACAACCGGGCCAGCCCTATGTCAGCCCAGGGCGCAGCGCAGCGAGGTGCGAGCGAAGCGAAACCCTGGGTACATTTAAGAGGAATATTCCCTATGCAATCCTTGGTCACGCGTTACGCGCACAATCCCATTCTCCGCAAGGGGGACGTTCCCTATCCGGTCGAAACGGTGCATAACGCCGGGGCGGTCAAGCACGAGGGCCGCTACTACTTGTTGTTTCGTTCCCATCGGCGCAATGGACGGTCGATCCTGGGCCTGGCGGAGAGTGACGACGGGTTTCAGTTTCGAGTTCGTCCCCAGCCGTTGCTGGAACCGGCCGACACCGGCATTTTTGCCGAGTACGAAGAATATGGCGTCGAGGACTGCCGTGTGGTGGCCATCGAGGGGTCCTACTTGCTGACCTACAGCGCGTACTCGCGGCATGGAGTACGTATTGGCCTGGCCCGGACCAGCGACTTCGAGCGAATCGAGCGCATTGCCCTCATCTCCCAGACCGACATGCGTAACGTCGTGATTTTTCCCGAGAAGATCGGCGGGCGGTACGTGCGTTTGGATCGGCCGCATACGCACATCGGTCCTTGGTCGATCTGGATCAGCTACTCACCCGATCTGATCCATTGGGGCGATTCGCGTTTGCTGATCAAGCCAGCGACGTACCACTGGGACGAGGAGAAAATCGGTCCCGGGGCGACCCCGATCAAGACACCCGAGGGCTGGCTCAGCATCTACCATGGGGTCTTCCCCACCATGAGCGGAGGGATCTACCGGTTGGGGGTCGCCCTGCACGATCTGGCCGATCCGGCAGTCGTGCTGGGTGTGGCTGACGATTGGATTTTGCAACCGGAAGACCCCTGGGAAGTGACCGGCTACGTGGGGAATGTGGTTTTTACCTGTGGCGCGATCCCCGAGCAGGATGGCAGCGTGAAAATCTATTGGGGCGGCGCGGACCAGGTGATGTGCGCCGGCACCGCGAAGATCCAGGATCTGGTCGACTTGTGCAAAAATGGGTCGCGGCCAGCACTGGGAGATTGCTGATGCTTCGCCGGCTTTTTGCAAAACGGTTACTTGGCCCCGAGGATCTGCGGCCCTCGCGGGATGGCTGGGAAGTGATCGGCGCGTTCAACCCGGGCGCTGCGGTGGTCGGAGACGAAGTCGCGCTTTTGGTCCGGGTGGCGGAGAGGCCATGCGAACGGCGTGCGGGCTATACGGGGCTGCCTCGTTGGGATTCCCGGTTGGGGCCAATCGTCGAGTGGGTGAAGGAAGAGGCGTTGGAGGTCATCGACGCGCGCATGGTTCGCCGCAAAGAAGATGGTCTGCTCCGGCTGACGTCTCTGTCGCATCTGCGGGTGATCCGTAGTCGAGACGGTCGGACGGTCGACCCTGTCGAGGGGGCGTGGTTTGAGCCGTTGGGGCCATGGGAAGAATTTGGCGTGGAGGATCCTCGGATTACTCGCATCGATGGCACCTATTACATCACTTACGTCGCCGTGTCGCGTCATGGCGCGGCCACGGCGCTGGCATCTACCCGGGATTTCGATTCCTTCGAGCGACACGGCATCCTTTTTCCGCCGGACAACAAGGATGTGGTCCTGTTTCCCGAACGGATCGGCCAGGAGTACGTCGCCCTGCATCGGCCTATTTCCGCGGCGCCATTTACCGCGCCCGAGGTGTGGCTTGCCCGTTCACCCGACCGGTTGCACTGGGGTCAGCACGAGCCGCTGACGTGGTCGGCGTCCTCTTGGGAAGCCGACCGGGTGGGGGCCGGACCGCCACCGGTGCGCACGTCGCGAGGCTGGTTGACGATCTACCACGGCAGCCAAAAGTCCCCGGTGCCGGGGCAAGTGGGAGCGTATTCTGTGGGTGCGTTGCTGCTCGATCTGGAAAATCCGGCTCAGGTGGTCGGTCGTACAAACGGGCCGTTACTGGTCCCCGAGGCGCCGTACGACCGGCAAGGTTTCGTGCCCGATGTCCTCTTCCCCACCGGTCTCGTTCAGCGAGGCGACAGGGTGGCCCTCTATTACGGCGCAGCCGATACGGCCACTGCGGTGGTCGAACTTTCCCTCGAGGAGATCCTCTCGTCTCTTAATTGATTTGTGTAAACCACCAGCTTCGTGGTTCCTTCTCTGTGAACGGTTACGTTTAACCTAGCAGTTTCCCCAGCAACGTATCGAGCTGGATCGTGGCAAATCCGGTTGCCGTATCCGACATCGCGTAGGGCAGGTAGAGATAATCGTTGTGGATCAAGGCCCCGCAACTGTAGACGACGTTGGGGACATACCCTTCACGCTCCTCTTCGGTCGGCATCAACAGGGGTTCTTCCAGATGGCCGATCACTTTGAGCGGATCTTCCAGATCGAGCAGCATCGCTCCGATGCAGTAACTTCGCATGGGGCCCACGCCGTGGGTCAATAGCAACCAGCCGGCTTCGGTCTCCAGGGGGGAGCCACAGTTGCCTACCTGGACGAATTCCCACGGGTGTTTGGGAGCTTGCAGGAGTTCGGCCGTTTCCCAGAACTGGAGGATGTCGGAAAGCATGATGTACATGTTTTCGCCATCGATGCGGGAGCACATGCAGTAGTGCCCGCCAATCCGGCGAGGGAACAGGGCCATCCCTTTATTCTGGGCACAGTCGCCGTTGAGCGTGTGGATGCTGATATTGCGGTAGTCGGTCGTTTGGACGAGCTGGGGCAACACCCGGTAACCATTGTAGGCGGTGTAGGTGCCAATCAAGCTTGTGGAACCGTCGTCGTCCACGAAAGGAACCAAACGCAAGTCTTCAATGCCGCGGCTTTCGTTTTCGCTTTGGGGAAAGAAAACAACTTCGGAAATATCTGCATCCTGGTGCAATCGGAGTTGGTAGTTCTCGCGCGCCAGCCAAAGCATGCTATCGGTCGTTTCCTCGGTTTGCAGCTCCGCGGGCTCCTCTCGGTGTGCTTCGCTGATGGCATGTTCCAGCTCGGCGATCGTGAACTGTTCCGGCAACCGGCTCATGACCCGGTCCACGGCCCCTTCACTGAGGGCGATGTCGAGTAGCTTGCGATGAAACAGCCGTTTGACGTACAGGCGGTTGGGTGAAACTTTGGCACGGTGGGTGAAGGGTCCCGGAGGGGCCACGTCGATGGTATGATCCGGATGGATCGTGCCGGTGCGAAAGACGATGGAGGAGAGGTGGCCTTCACCCGTTGCCCGCAGACTCATGAGAAATCGCAGACTGCCCCGGGGCACCTTTGACTGATCCGGATGGGGAACGATCGACGGGTTGAACAGGGCCGCCGAGGCGACGGAGTATTCCATGGTGCAGTAGGAACCGATCAGCAGTCGGCGCGAGCGGTTCATGCATCCATCTTCACCGACGTATTCCAGTCCAGCTTTTTCAAGGCTCGCCAAGGCGGCTTCGAAATTGTCGTAAAAGACCGTCTCAATGTCATGATGGCGGTGGCGAAAATCGTCGATGACCCGGGAGACGACCTCCTCCACCTGGTCGTCGGAAAGCTGGTGGACACGCTCGAACAGATGTTTCGTACGATCTTCACCTCCTGGATGGAAAGGGCGCGTGATGACCCAGCGATCGTCTCCGACGAACCGGACCGGGAGACGTTGGACGGGAAGCGAAGTGCGTTGAATCATCGATCGTTGGCGGTAAAAACAGGATGTGGTGGCGTTGGATCGAGCGAGAGTGATAGCCTTGCGACGACGGTTAAGTTTACATTGGAAAATGGGGTTGGGTTACGATAAACGAATGCCCCTGGCCCATTACTCCCTCTTTCCAACATTCCATCTGACTGAGCCTCTGCTCAAACTTTTATTATGCGCACTTTCAGGGGGGGCCTCGAGCGACTGGCTCCGCTGGTGGTTGCGGACTATTCCGGCAGGGAGCCCGTGGCGGAGGTGGCCGTCTCTTCCAGGGTGGGACGAAGCGATTTCAGGGCCAGGAGCGACAGCAGCCAGGCCAGGGTCGATTCGGCCCCCCCGTTTTGATTCACCCCTTCGGCGGATAGCCCGTCGAGGCAAGCTCCCGTTTGGTAGTCGTACAACGGTTCTCCGAGGTCGTTTTTACCGAGAAACCAGTTGAAGCATCGTCTCGCTTCACGCACCCAACGTGGGTCGCGAGTGACGTTGTGGGCTTCCAGGCAGGCGTCGAGCAGGGCGTGCGCCTCGATCGGCTGCTGGTCGAACATGGCTTTTTGCCCATCGCGGGGATACCAGCCGCGGTTGCCGACGGGGGAAAATACTCCATCGCGGCCCGTCTGCACGCGCAGCAACCATTCGAGGCTGCGCAAGCCCATGTCAATAAGATCGCCGCGTTGCATCCACTGCCCACCCAGCAACAGCGCGTGGGGCAGTTTGCCGTTGGCATAGGTGAGGCTCTTCTCGGGCCAGGGCCAGTCCTCGCTGGCATGCTGCTCGAACAGGTCAAACAGCTTCAGGGCGAGCGTCTCGCGGATCTGGCGAGTCACGTTGTCCCCACTGAAGCGGCGTAAGTAGGCATGGATGCCGACCAGGGTGAACGCCCAGGATCGGGGCGCGTCGAACGTGACGGTCTCCTTCAACGCGGTTTCACACAGATTCATCGCGGCTGCCCGCACACTCGAAGTGGGGCCCAAGGCAACGGCATACCCGAGTCCCCACAAGGCGCGGGCGTGGCTGTCCTGGGAACCGGTCTCTTCAAGCCACCGGCGATCGTACGACATGAAGTTGCGGAACCGGCCGGTCTGGGGATTGTAGGCATGGACCAGGAAGCTCATGTAGGTGTGGATCAATCGCAGGAATTCCGGCGCTTTCTTCAACTGGTAGGCTTGCAAAGCGACGATGAGTGCCCGGGCGTTGTCGTCGGTGCAGTAGCCGTGGTTACGGTCCGCAATCGTGTAACGTGCGTGCTGCAACATCCCGGTGTTGTCGGTCATCGCCAGGAGGTAGTCGAGTTTTAGTTCCGGCATGGCGCGGCGCAGGACGGAACTGTCGCCAGATCGTTTGGGCAGTGGTTTGGGGTGCCGATCCCGTTCGGTCAGCACCTCCGTGCACAACTGCAGGTAGTGGCGGGCAACCGAACTCCAAATCATGTCGCGCGTGAACAGATAGGCTTGCTTGCGTATCGCTTGCATTTCGAGTTCATGGTCGAGCATCCAGCAGGTTTCCCGGGCAATGGCCGCGGAGTCGCGAAAGGGGACCAGACGTCCGCGTCCTTCGGCCAGCATTTCCTCGGCGTACGCATAGGGCGTGGAGATGGCCGCATTGCCAGCGCCCAGCGCATAGGCCAACGTGCCCGAGACGATCTGTTCCTTGCCCAGGTAGGGCGTGAGGTAGATATCGGTGGCGCACAGGAATTCACACAGTTCGTCCAGTTCGACATACCGGTTTTCGAAGATTACATGTTCGAGTACGCCGAGATCCTCGGCCCGTTGGTGCAAACGGTTACGATAGGCTTCGCCATCTTGTTTTTTAACATTTGGATGTGTGGCTCCCAATACGATGTAGACCAATTCCGGATGTTGCCGGACGATCTCAGGCAGTGCTTCGATGGCGTATTCGATTCCCTTGCCGGCCGAAAGGAGTCCGAAGGTCAGCATCACCTTGCGTCCGTGCACGCCAAACGGTTCTTTGTAAAAGCTTGGATCGACGAACGGCAAGTCGGGAATTCCGTGCGGGATCAAAGCGATTTTGGCACGGGGGACGCCGTACACGTCGAGCAAGATATCGACGCTTCGATGGCTCATCACGATCAACCGGTCGGAGAGTTGGGCCACCTTCTCGAAGACCTCGCGCTGGCGGTCGGAGGGGTCCGCCAAAATCGTATGCAGCGTGGTGAGGATCGGCATCCGGGTCTCGCGCATGATGGTCAGCACGTGCGAGCCATCCGCGCCTCCGTAGATGCCAAATTCGTGTTGCAGCAGCATGACGCTGACGCCACGGATGTTCAGGAAATCCGCCGCCCGCGTGTACTCGGAGAGGTCTTGCTCTTGGATGTCAAAACAGACGCGTTCATTGTAACGGTACCCTTCCGGATTGTCGTTGATCGCCACGACCTGACAATTTCCGGGCAAGGCGAGTTCCGCGGAGATGGCATTGCAAAGGTCGTAGCTGAACGTCGCGATGCCGCAGCGGCGCGGCGGGAACGTGGCGACACACGCCAGGCGAAGTTTTGCGTAATCGATGGGAGTGGCCACCGTGGTTTTCCGTTGTTATTCCAATGCGTGGATGGGATAAGGAACCCTTGCATGATAAAGGATCGTTGGGCAAACGCAAGCGACGCCAGGAGGGGCGAAACAGGGCCAAAGCTTCTTTCAACCCCTGCACGAATCGATTTCTGAAGAGCCTCTCGCCCCAGTTGCTGCGGGAATGAGCGGCAAATGAGGATGTTCCATGCTCGTTGAGCGAGTAGCGAATGAACACGAATGGATGCATTTAAGGCTTGCGTAAAAATAACTTACTGTAAGTGAAAAGAGAAACCACGAAATACACGAAATAAACGAAAATTCAGCAGTTTATACACGAAATGCAAGTCTGAACAGTTCGCTGATAAATTTGCCAAAAAGCCCTTTTTTCGTCTCCTTTCGTTTCTTTCGTGGTTCAAAATGTTTTCAGTTTGAGTAATTTATGCGCAGACCCTCACTCGTTCCCAGCCGTGGTGGGTAGTGGTCTCAATTCACCAGCCTGGAAGGAGATGGTTTGGATATGCGAGTCGTCTGGTTGCTTGGGGCTCGACTCGGCCGGAGTGTCGGGTTGCCATGGCTCGGTGGCAGGTTCGTCGAATTCCCAGGAGGTTCCCACGGAGGATCGGTCCGAAGTGACCCCTTGCCGGTATGCGCCGCGACTGACGATCGGTGCCCGGGCGGAAGCGTAATTCATGGCCACGCGGCGACCACGGAAGCGCCCCTTGGCCGCCGCGTCGCGATAGGCTTGCTCCTGCCAGGGGCCTTCACTGAGCAGGACCCCATCGTAGTCAAGCAAAGTACCTTTGGCGAAATGGACATTCTTGACGGCAATTGCGTATTCGGCCAGGGCCCGGTAGTGCCGGCTGGCGGCGTCGGCATGTCGGCGTTGACCATCTAAAAGCAGGTTGAGCGGTGCCTTGTCTGCTTCGTAGGCTGCGGTGACCGCGGCCAACTGGGCGCTGGCCGCATCAAGCCGGTTGTAGGTGGTTTGGGAAACGACCCGAGCGCGCTCCATTTCTGCGACCGCATCGGCCACATCATGGATGACATAATGCTCTTGCTCCTGGAGCAGAGCTCGAGATCGGCTCAGTTGCAACTGAGCATGGCGGGCCGAGGAGAACGCCCGGCGGTAGCCGATCGGCATCGTCAATTCCAGTCCCAGTTGCCATTCCTGAAAATCACCACCGGTGAGATTGGCGTAAGCGTTGTCGAAAGGCTCTTTTCCACGGCTGTCGGAGTTGAGCAAGTCGTGGCCGAATCCGCGCCACCGATAACGACCAACCGCGTCCAGTCGGGGCAGCAGATGATTGCGGCTGGCAATCCATTCCAATTCGCGCCGACGTACTTGCCACCGGCTGCGGCGCAGTTCGACCCGGCGGACGATCGATTGGCGGGTAATGTCTTCCCAGTCGAAATAAATCGGAGCGGTGACCGGTTCATCCTGTGGACGGAGGAGGCGACCGTCACTCGGGGGCAAACCCATCAGCAACCGGAGCCGTCTTTCGGTCACATGCACACCACCGCTGGCCCGAAAGGTGCCGCCCCGACTGCCATTGTCGGTGCGAGTCCCTTCGAACAGGCGGCCCACCAGCCCGTTTTCGACCTCTTCCTGGAACCGAAAGAACTGTTCCCTGGCCTGAGCTTCTTTTTCGGCTTCGCCGCCGCGTCGGCCCGCCTGATAAAGCGCGTGGATACGTCGCCATGTTTCCAGGCTCGCATCGCGAGCCGCCTTTTTGGCATCCAGATCACGGTAAGCGAAGTAAAGATCCCAGTAAGCATTTTCGAGATTACTGACGAGATTCCGCACGGCCAGTTCAAATTGGGCTAATTCCACGTCGGTGTTGATCCGGGCGATCAAGACTCCGCCATAGACACCGGGGACCCGAGTCGGTCCGGCGATGCGGTTGTAGAGCAGGCCACTACCTTGCAGCAACGGGTGCCGCATTTCGGTTTCCAGATTGACGTTCCAGGCACTGGGGAAGCGGTTGCTGGGGGCATTGTTCGCATCGTAATCGGTGTTGTGTCGAAAGATCAACTCGGTGCCTGTGGCGGCCCGTTTGGTGATTTGGGTCTGGAAGACAGCAGCGTCCTGTTGCAGCAGACGCGTGCCGCCCCCGAAGAATTCGTTGTTCAGCGCCTTGTCGTTCTTTTCGCCAAACACACTGGTTGAAAACTGGGCATCAAATGCACTGAGGGCTGCCTCGACCCCAAAACGTGGGTTGGTTTCGATCAGGGCCGGATCCCACCAGGTACGCACGGTGGATGGAGCACGCAACATGGCTCCGCCCAGATCGCGGATGACTTGGGATTGGGCCAACGCCAATTGGATAACTTCCTCCAACGTCAGGTTCCAATACTCGGGTTCTTCCCGGTCGGCTAGCGTGACTGGCCGAATGGTGGCCCAATCGGCGCCCGTGGTGCCGCATTGACGTATCCGCGGGTACTCGATTTGCGTAGCCCGAGTGATATACGGGTCCACCTTGCAATCCGCCTCGTCCACGCAAGCATGGAACGGTTTATGACCACGACAGCCCGGCAAGAGCAGGCCCATGGTGCCGGTTAGCACAATGGCTGCAAGCACGGTTGTGAGGCGAGGTTGAGGCACGGAAGGAGGGTTCAGGGTTCAGGTGTCGGGGAATTTATGATTTAGGATTTATGATTTGGGCCCGATGAAAATTTCCACTCTCGGCCGATGGGGGCCAGATATGTACCGCCTTCCTGCTTCCGTTTATTACCGTCGAGAAAACCCCCGGCTTTGCCGGGGGACTGGCAGAGTTTGACGGTTCCGTAGTGATATTGTCCGTTCGCTGCCCATTCTGGTGTGTTCCCTGAAAAAGCAGGGCATCATGGAGTCCTTCGGCTCTGCATAATTGGCAGAACGACAATTTTCGGCAGGATCGGCAAATCTTGCGCAGCTTGCCAACGCCGCTGGTTTCGTGGCTTGGGGCGAGAGCAATCAGCGATTGTGGCACAAATCGCGCGAGAAATGCCAGGATGAACGGATATACTGGAATAGGCCCGAACCGGAACCTGGGCATGTAGGGGCAACCTGACCCCGCCCTCCTGAACTTTGCCTTTTCTTTCTCCTGAACTCTATTTCCCCGACACCTGACACTGATTTACATTTACCCTGGTACCCGCTTCACCCCCTCACCCTAGCCCTCTCCCCCAGCCACTTGCCGAGAAAGTCCTGACAATACGGAACATCTTTCGGCGGCAAGTGGCCGGGGGAGAGGGGACGTTGATTACCTACCGGCACCTGACACCTGACACCTGACACCTGACACCTGACACCCGACACCTGACACCTGACACCTGACACCTGACACCTGACACCTGACACCTGACACCTGACACCTGACACCTGACACCTGACACCTGACACCTGACACCTGACACC
>JAJRWS010000685.1 GCA_024276705.1 Planctomycetota bacterium
ATCAGAACGTGTTTTGAAATTCAAACCGAGGGCTCTCCAAGCATTAAAACACATGATTTGTCCCGCTGCTAGCGTTCAAATCAGGGCATTTTGTGGATTGGGGATAATTTCAAAACACGTTCTCAGGCACCCTGAAGGGGTGCAACAATTATTGGCATCGCTCGTCGCGGCTGAACGCCATGATCCGATGCAAACCATCATTGGTTGCACCCCTTCAGGGTGCGATGAATTATCAAACGATAACCCAGGGTGGCGCAAATGCTCGTGAAACTCGCATATTGCTTACCCTGGGCTACGGTGTGAAACGCCTTCGGCGTTGTTGACGACGCTGACACATCCACATCGATTTCACATGCAGACCGACTACCGAGACCCAGACTTGTGTATAAACAACAGGCCTGGAAGTCTATCCTACGAGCAAGAGAAGTTCTGCCGCTCACCAGAGTACCGCGGATAAGCACGGTTTTAGGGGTTAATATCCCAGAAATTGGCTCTCGGTAAGGAATCCCCAGTCATCTATTTGTGTCGACGTGGGAGGCGTCTCTGACGCTGGTAGTCGGTGTTTCGAGGGTTTCAGCGTCAGAGATGCCTCCCACGGCTGAGACCTAGAGTCTCGGCACTTCTGCTTGAAACTTGCCAAGCAATAGGAGAGATGGGCGCAGCGTGTTATAATCACGGAAGTTTACTCCTGAAGCGGTTTGATTGGAAATATGATCTTGTCGTAGTTACATTCTTTTCTAGTCCTGGAAGGGATTCGCAATGCATCGTGTGATTATCCGAGGGGGAGTCTTGATCTCTTTTCTAGTTCGCTGCTACCGCAGCAAGTGGGTTTCTGCCACGGCGTTGTTGATTGCAGTCGTTCTTTCGACAACACAAACTGGGTTGGCTCAGACGATTGATTGGGCGAATACTTCCGGTACTCCGAATCCTTGGTATCAGGTCGATGGCAATTGGACCGGTGGCGTCGCGCCGGGTTCAACCGAGACCGCTCGATTTGATCAAGCAGGCTCCTACGAGGTTTGGTGGGATGGTGATACCGTGTCGACCGCGCCGGAGGTTGAGTTCTTAGAGGTGCTTGACGGCGAAGTGACGTTTCTAAATAACGGTGGCACCGGGCAGCATGAGCTGACCATTCTTGGTTCGGGTGGAGTAGGAAGTTTCGATGATCTTTCGATTGCGGGTAGTAGCACAACACTGACCAACCGCGGATTGCACCTACGCAGTCTGGGAGGGGCACAGATTACCGATGGAGGAACAGTAACTCTCGATGGCTCTCATGCCGAAGGGGCAATGCTTTCTGTCGATGGGGCGGTTGGGTTTCAAATCGATGGAAATCTAAATGTCGAGGCGGGGAGCTTGATGAGCAATACGTTGGGTTACGTCGGCCTAAGTCCAGGTTCGACTGGCGTAGCTACAGTGACGGGCACTGGTTCGGAGTGGAACAATTCGAGTGATTTGTATGTCGGCTTGTTTGGCAATGGGACGCTGAACGTCGAAGCAGATGGCCTGGTTAGTAATTCGACGGGATATCTTGGATATTTGCCCGGTTCGACTGGCACGGCTACGGTAACTGGCGATGGTTCTCAATGGATTAATTCGGGCGGACTCTTTCTTGGGGGCACTGCGACTAGTGATGGTGGAGTGGGAACTTTAGATCTAGCTGATTTCGGGAAAGTAGTTGTGGGAAATGATACGGATGGACCAAATATCTCTTTTAATACTGAATTTGTGGTGAGTGACTTCGGTTCGAATGGCAATTTATGGGTGCGGAATGGCTCATCAATTCTTCACGTCGGTGCGGGAGTCATAGGCCATAGTGCTGGCTCAAAAGGAGTAGCCTCAGTCACCGGCGGTGGCTCGTACTGGGATGTAAATGGGAATCTTAGAGTAGGGTATTCAGGAGATGGAACTCTCAATATCGAAGCAGGAGGAGTTGTTGATGCTTGGAATACATTCATTGGGAGTCAGGCTGGTTCGACTGGATCTGCAACGATTTCTGGCTCAGGTTCGTTACTAGATGTCTATGATCTCTACGTTGGATCATCGGGGCATGGAACATTGCGGGTCGAAGCAGGGGGCGTGGTCAACAGCTTTGGTGGAGCCGTTGGAAATCAGACTGGTTCGAATGGAGTTGCCATTGTGACTGGCACTGGCTCGCAGTGGAATAATTCAGGGAGGCTGAGCATATGTCCAACTGATAGCGGGGGATCGAGTAGTTCAGATAGTAACGGGACACTGAACATTGAAGATGGCGGATTCGTCAGCAGTGATGGTGCAAATATCGGTCAAGCTGCCGGCTCGACGGGCGTAGTGAATGTGATTGGCAGTGGCTCGCAGTGGGATAATTCGGAAGGCCAAACCATGCAAATCGGAGTTTTTGGCCAGGGGACGCTGAATATCGAGTCAGGCGGTTTTGTCTGGGGGGGGAACAGCTATATCGGAGAATATAATGGTTCTACTGGTGTAGTCAATGTGAAGGGCACGGATTCTTTGTGGTTACCTAACCAATTGCGAGTGGGGAATCAAGGTGACGGAGTTTTGAATGTGGAGTCAGGTGGCGTGGTCAATAGCGGAAGAGGGTATATTAGCTATTTCGTTGGTGCGATGGGTGTTGCCACGGTGACTGGTGGTGGCTCGCAGTGGAATAATAGTGGTTCGGTGTATGTGGGATATTTTGGAGATGGCATGCTGAATGTCGAAGCGGGTGGGCTGGTCAGCAGTTGGGATGGCTATCTTGGCGAGAATGGTGGGTCGATTGGCACCGTAACGGTGACCGGTATTGGTTCGCAGTGGAACAATAGCTCTCAATTATTTGTGGGAAATCGTGGAAGTGGGACCCTGAATGTTGAAGCAGGCGGGGTGGTTAGCAGTAATTGGGGGTACATTAGCTACTATCCCGAATCCACGGGGCAAGTTACGGTAACCGGCAGTGGGTCGCAGTGGAATAACACCGAAAGACTCTATGTGGGCTACGATGCCGAGGGGACGCTTACGGTTGAAGACGGTGGCCTTGTTAGCAATGTAGCCGGTTATCTGGGTTACAATCCAAATCTGACAAGTGTAGCCATGGTGACCGGCAGTGGCTCGCAGTGGAATAGCTCGGAAAGTTTATTTCTTGGAGGCACCGAGTCTGCTGACGGTGGGACAGGAATATTGACTCTAGAAGATTCTGCTCAAGTCAATGTTGGCAATGCTCTGTATACCGGCATCGGTGGAGCTGTGAACGTGAGCGCCATTAGTGGTTCCAATGGCAATTTGTGGGTCCGCAATGGTTCTTCAATTACCAATGCTGGGGTTGGGGTCGTGGGCTACTCTTCTGGAGCTTTTGGCAACGCTATTGTGACCGGAACTGGCTCGCAGTGGACGAATTCAAATGGCATGTACGTAGGATATGCTGGCAATGGGAGCCTGGATATCGAAGCAGGGGGCGTGGTTAGTAGCGAATCTGGAACCATTGGTTACCAATCGGATTCGTTTGGCTACGTCACTGTGACCGGCAGAGGTTCGCAGTGGAATATTGCAGGTGACTTGCATGTGGGCGATTCTGGTCAAGGAAGACTGAATGTCGAGCTGGAGGGTGTGGTCAACAATGCGGTTGGATACATTGGTGCCAACTCACCTATGTATTCGTCAAACTATGTTACGGTATCAGGTATTGGATCGCAGTGGAATAATACAGGAGGCCTGTTTTTAGGGGGGACTGAAACTACCGGGGGCTGGATGGGAGCTTTATATATAGAGGAAGGCGGTCAGGTGAACGTTGGTGATGATTGGTTTACCGAATTTCCTGCCTTGTCTGTGAGTGACACTGGCTCCAATGGCAATTTATTGGTCCGCAATCAATCCGAGATTTATAATTCTCGAAAGGGATTTATTGGACATAGTCCAGGTTCAACGGGTGTTGCTACGGTGACTGGCGAGGGCTCTCGGTGGGAAAATGCGGACTTGTTGTATGTGGGTGAGTACGGCTCTGGGACGCTGAATATTGAAGCGGGTGGCGACGTTTTCGGTACGTCTGGATACATTGGTGCCTATCCTGGTTCGACTGGCGTGGTTACGGTAACTGGCAGTTACTCATACTGGAGGAACGACTTCGGCATCTCCGTCGGGGGTACTAGCGGGTCAGCTGGAGGGACTGGAACTCTTAACGTTCTAGATGACAGCGAGGTTAGCGTTGTACTTACACTCAAAATCTGGGAATCCGGCACAGTCAACTTTAATGGAGGCACAATTCGAGCGGGGACGCTTGATCCGGTGGCGGGCACTTTCAATTGGACCGCCGGTGAATTGAATGTTGACAACTATGTCGGCAATCTTGTGCAGGATGTTGGTACGCTAGATGTGGGCAGTGTTTCTAGAATGACTGCAATCACAGGCGACTACATGCTCAACAGCGAAGGTACATTGAAAGTTTTTTTAGCAAACTCGGGCGTGGCTGGGACGGATTTTGAGTTACTTGAGGTTGCGGGCGATGCGGTGCTTGGTGGTACGCTCGAAGTAGGGCTGTCGAGTTTATTTACGCCTGTAGCGGGGGACAAGTTTGAGATTCTCACGGCGGCGAGTGTCAGCGGCACGTTTGATACGATCAATTTGCCGGCGCTGCCTGACGATTTGCTTTGGTTTGTGAATTATGGCGCGACTTCCGTGGAGCTGGTGTCGACCTATGCGGCTGATTTTAACGAGGACGGGTTGGTTGATGCCGCGGATATGGTTGCTTGGAAAGGTGGGTTTGGAAGTGGATTGGCTAACCATGGGGATGGCGACGCGGATGCGAACGCGGTTGCGAGCGGGATAGACTTTTTGAGTTGGCAGCGGCAGTTTGCTAGCCCCGCGGCGCCGTTGGCTGTGACTGTTTTTGTTCCTGAGCCGACTTCGCTAGGGCTGGCTTGTTTTGCCTTGCTCGGCATGGGGCTTTGCCGGAGGTGGCGAGCGGAAGAGTTTGCTGGCGAGAAATAGGCTCGGGCTGTAGCTGCGCTGGTTCTCCGGCGATCTAGTGCTTTGTCTGTATAATTATGATAACGCTATTTGACAAAGCACTCATCAGATCGCGGTTATTGCGTTTCGTGTTTTGTCTTGTGACTGGGAATGCGTAATTGGCGCTGAGGTCTGAAAGTAGGGAATGTGCGGGGTGTTTTTTGAGTGAAATGACCGGTGATTTAATTTTTTTGGCCTGATGCGAGTTTGCGCACTATCCTTCCCAGGTGTACCTACACATTTTGGATAGCGATTACTTCTTCACTGGAGCAGACGGCGTAATTATGAACCAAGTCAAAGATATCATGACCGACCAAGTTTTCGTTGTGAGTCCTGAAGCGACGATCGACGAGGCTATTTCTCTACTGCTCGATCATCGGGTGAGCGGATTGCCTGTCGTTGATAGAGACCATCTGTTGCTGGGCGTGATCACGGAGTTCGATATTATTGATCTTGTGTACAAAGCCGACATCGAGGAAAGCCTAGTTGCCGACTATATGACGAAGGAAGTCAGCTCGCTTGATGTGGAGGCGTCGTTGGATGAGGCGGCGAATATCTTTTGCAACAATTCGATCCGACGTGTGCCGATCGTTCGAGAGGGGCGGCTGGTGGGCGTGCTTAGTCGGCATGACTTGATCAATTTTGTGCGCGAAGTCCGTCGGTCGACTGCGGCGGTTTAGGTCGCGAGTTTGTCGGCATTGTGCTTCTAGAGCACCTTACCTTTATCCGTGAAGATTTGCGTACTGCTCCTAGGTCATTCTGAGGGAGCCTAAGCGACTGAAGAATCTACGTGGCACCTTGACAGAGATCCATCAGTCGCCAGGGCTCCCTCTGGATGACGATGTTTCGCCGAGCAATCTTGGTAGCCACGTCACTCTCGAATAAAAGTCAGTAGCTCTATAAAGTCTGCTGCGGCAGTGGTTTTGTCACGGATTGAACACGGCGCGGCGTGGCCGCAACCAAAAAATGGAACAGGAGGAAACAGAGACAACGGAGAAGTGATTGGAGCAACTTTCAAGATTGATCTCTCGTAGCCGAATTCGCAAGAATTTGGTTTGCCCAGCGTCGACCGAATTCTTGCGAATTCAGCTACGACAGCAACAAATGTCATGGCTCACTCCATTTATCCTCTGTTTGCTCTGTGATCTCCTGTTCAAAAAAACTTGCGCGCTGCGAAAACTTGAATCGTTAGTAACACGGATTTTGAAGAGTGGGTCTGTGCTGCTAGCTCTGTCGGACTCGTCCCGGCTTTTCTCTGCTTTTGTTCGCGAACCTTGGGCTCTCTGAAGGCCTCTGATCTGTCGGGGTTTGTAACCGATGGCTGCCTCCGATGGCTACTCGATTTAATATTTGAGTGGTCGTGCTTCTGGTTGCGCTACGACTACTAGGCAATCGGCCATTAAAACGGTTATGATGCCCTTTTGTCCATTTGGAAGTGAATTTTGAGGCGACACAATCGATGGCTACCAAGGGTGAACAATTTGCGGGTCTTTCGGTGGCCATTGTGACGCCGTTTCAGGATGGCGAAGTCGACTACGCGGTGCTGGGCGAACAGATTGAGTTTCAGGTAGCAGCGGGCACCAATTGCCTTTGTCCTGTCGGTACGACTGGCGAATCGCCGACCCTTTCGCATGACGAGCATGAACGTGTGATTGCGTTTGTCTGCGAAACCGCGGCTGGGCGGATCAAGGTGATGCCAGGGACGGGGTCGAATAGCACGGCTGAGGCGATTAGTTTGACCAAGTTTGCTGAGCAGGCGGGGGCCGATGCGGCGCTGCAGGTGGCTCCCTATTACAACAAGCCGACTCAGCAGGGATTTTACGAGCATTACAAAGCCTTGGCTGAAGAGTCGGGAATCCCTCAGTGCATTTACAATATCCCTGGCCGCACAGGGAAGAATATCGAGCCCGAGACGATTGCCCGGCTGGCAGAGCTCGAGAATATCGATTTGGTGAAAGAGGCGACCGGGTCAATGGACCAAGCCTCGGCGATTATTTCTTCGACCAATCTTACTGTGCTAAGCGGCGACGATAGCTTGACGTTGCCACTGATGTCGATCGGGGCGCGAGGGATTATCTCGGTTGTTGGCAACATTGTGCCGCAGGACATGATCGCGTTGCTGACGGCGTTTGAGGCCGGCGATCTGAAAAAAGCACAGCGATTGCATCAGCAACTGTTTCCGCTTTGCCGCAATATGTTGGGGCTGTCGACGAACCCGATTCCTGTGAAGGCGGCAATGAAGATGCTAGGCCGCGACCCGGGCGAGCTGCGACTGCCGATGACGGCATTGACTGAGAGCGACGAGGCGCTGCTGCGGGATACCTTGGCGGAGTATGGCTTGTTGGAGCCGGCGACTGCTTAGGGGCGGCTTCTTTTTATCAGAAGTGCTGTGATCCCTATTGCAAGTAGCAGAGAGGGCTTTGGTTCGGGAACTACGTTGCGGTAGAGCCAGAATGGGCCGCTGTTGCCTGTTGTTTGTGGAAATAGATTATTTGGTTCGGTGGTGATTCGACCATTATATGTCAGGCTACTGGTGCCGTTAACGAAGTGAATCAAAGTCTCACCGAGGTATACGGAGACATTTGTTCCATCAAAAAATGGAGTCTCTTCAGCAAAATCTTGGGCAATTTTCCCATACGAAGAGCTGTTCGTTATTGTGAATTGGGTACCGGTGGTTACATCCGTATAAGTCTCTTGGATAGTAAAAATTATGCCAAGAAGATCGATTAAATTTTTAGCTCCCGGACTAAATGCGACCTGGCCACCAGGCGAAGGAGTTTCCTGAGATCCCGGCAGTAAAATGGGATTAATTACATTTGAATTGCTCTGATTATCATCCCAACTGACTTCGGCTGAGAGAGCAAACGGTTTGATGTCTTCTAACGTGGCAAACTTGAAATTTTCTAGTACTCCAGCAGGATTCATTTGCGACTGGATAGTCGCGAGTTCCATTTCAAACGAATATGTTAAATCCAACCATTCACGCTGATTCACATCGTCAAAAGTCAGCAGGCCATCGCCGGGAGTGAGAAAGTCGCGTTCGACGACACCTGCGTTAAGGGGCAAAGCAACAAAGAGCAATAAGCAAGAGGTTAGTGTTGAGGTTTGTAGGAAGCGACGGCTTCTTGTTGAGAGAGCCGCAATCACACCAATTGCCAGCAGGATGATTGAGGCAGGTTCAGGTATAGCTGCTGCGCGGAAGAGCCAAAACGGGCCGTTGTCGTTGGTCGCAAGCTTCGAAGCAAAAAAGTTGTTGGGTAGTCCAATAGTTGCACCTTCGTAGTCGCTTGGATTGGCGACAATTAACTCTCGACCTGTACTGCTAAAGGCTAGTGGATTGATATTAGGTGGTAGAACGCCGCCTATATTAAGCAAAACTACGTTCGTATCATCAAAAATAGGCTGGTTGTTTTCAAAGCCTATAGCAACTTGACCTAAAGTGTATTCAACTATCCTTAGAACACCACCAGTACCACGGAAAATAAAACCCAAAGAATCGATCAGGTCGTCGATGCCTGATTCGTGATAAACACTGGGGCCAGCAGAGAGATTTAGGTTTCTCACATCTTCTTCGGTAGCAAAATTAAAGTCTTCGAGGAATTCGCCAGGAACCATTTTTGATTTTACATTTTCGAGACTGGTATAAGCGTATGATAAATCGAGCCATTCCCGCTGATTGACATCATCGTAAGTCAACAATCCATCGCCAGGAGTGAGAAAGTCTCGCTCGATGACTCCGGCAGCTAGTGGCAGTGAGGCACTGATAGTCCAGGCGAACACGATAAAGTATGAGAGGGTTCGCACGCAGTGTTACTCCACAGTCCAGATGCGGCCAATAATAAGCTAGCATGCTCTGTGTTTCGCTGAAACCAGTCAACAGCAATATCTTGTGCAAAACGGTACTGGTAAAGCGGTTTGCCTCCAACCCAGAGGGTTGGGCTATGTGGTTGAGGAGATATTTTCGACGACAGCGCCGCGGTTGTCGGGGGCTGCGATTTTGATGTCGACGGTGCTTTCAGCCGATTGAATTTGCTCGACAAGAGCTGCCGCTTGGGTTTCATCCTCGGCAAAAGCAAACACGGTGGGGCCCCAGGAGGATTGGCCTACTCCTTGGATTCCTAGTTTGCGGAGTTGCTGAACCAGTTG
>JAJRWS010000686.1 GCA_024276705.1 Planctomycetota bacterium
CAATCGGGACGGTAATTCGGGATAGTAGCTGGATTTCCACCCCCAGGATGCCTAGCCCGATCGGCATCCTGGCAAAGCCGGCCCAGTCATGAATCAAATGGTTGAGCCACTCCTGGTCTTGTCCAAAGAAAGTAAATAATAAGGCGGTGACGGTAATCCGGATAATGTTTGCCACCAGAGCGATCGGAATTGCGCTGAGCAGGATCACCAGTCGATCCCACCAGGGCCGATCGATCAGCAGGGCCATGGCAACGGCCAGGGCACAAAAGATGGTGAGCATCCGCAAGCCGCTGCAGGCGTCAACCACCCCCAGGGTCAATTCGTCGATGATGATCCGGCTGCCTTCACGCACGGCTGGGACGCCCAGGGTCTGAAGGGTCCAGTTGCTGCCAATCGATGCCATTTTTTGCAGATTGTGCAACAGGCCATTTTCCAGGATGGAAGGGAGAGGAAACATGAAGAGCAAAAAAACGACCGGCCAACCGGCCCAGCGCAACATATTGCTGCCACCGACCATCTGGCACAGTCCCACCAGCGCGCCGACAAAAGAGAGCCGGTCGAGCGGCGCTATGTCGTAATAAGAGGCGGCCGCCCGCAGAATCAGGCTGAGCGTTAAAACGCCCACTCCGATCCAGCGCTCCGATGCTACGACTCCTGTGAGCGGTTTACGACGCATCCAGAGCAGATAAGCTGCAAATGCGGGTACGATCCAGCCGTGCGAGTAGAGAGGATCGTTCCAATAGGCGGCTGTGCGCGTCAGCATATTCCAGTAGGCAGCGACCAGCGCAAGGGTAAACAGGCCCAGGGTCCACCAGGCTTGGCGCTGGGCTGCCGGTTCCAACGGCGCATCGTCGTAGTCGGCCTCGTAGGCAGAAAAATGGGTATTCGCATTGGAATGGTTGGTTATGCTCATCAACGTCTTCAGGGTGATTATGCGGACAGATTACGGTATTGAGATTGGGGGCTTGGGACTGGAGAAACATACCGGTATGTATTCGAGAATAGGTGTACGGCTGCCTTATGTCAATCAAACGGGGCCTCTTGCGGAGGGGTAGCGGCCCAATTTGGGCTCTTTTCCACCGGTGGCCAATGGAATGCGCGGATGGCAGCTATTATGCCAGTGTCTAAACTTACCGGTGCTAGCTACGCCACACCGGGACAATTCGCGCTTTCTTGGCGATTTCAGCCAGTATGAGCAAAGTTGCTGGCAAGGTTTGCCGATTATAGGCATTGTAATCGTCAGGTGGATGATACCGGATGCGTATCGGATCCGCCTTGTGTCCGCAGCCATGGTTTGGTCCCGTTCGCCACCCATGGATGCCTAAAAGTGGGATGAACCAGATGAATTCGTGCTCCCCAGTTTCCAATCGATTGCTGTTGCTGATACTCGTGACTCTGCTTGGCTCTTCGGGGTGCACGGCTTTTTTAGCGCCGCGAGATCCTTTTCCGGTGACTCCACCCGAGCCGCCGCTGGAGAGTACCGTGCCACGTGAACTGGATAAGGTGACGTTGCCTCGTTACGTAATCGAGCCGCCTGATATTCTGCTCATCGAGGGAGTGAAGCTGGTGCCGAAGTCGCCACACGAGGTGGAGACTTTCGATGTGCTGTTGGTGCGGGTGGCCGGGGCATTTCCCGATCAGCCGATCGACGATGCCTATTCCGTCGACGCCGATGGCAGCTTGAATTTTGGCCCCACCTATGGCCGTGTGCAGGTAGTCGATCTGACCATTGAGGAAGCGGAAGATTCGATTCGCAAGCATCTGGCTCAATTGCTCTCGAGCGTGGAGGTTTCCGTTTCGCTGGTCTCGTCAGCGGGGGCCCAGCAGATCACCGGTCAGCACCTGGTAGGGCCCGATGGCCGGGTCAACCTGGGAACTTATGGGGCCGTTTACGTTGCTGGAATGACCATCGAACAAGCACGGGCGGCTATCGAGGAGCAATTGAAGCTCAAGCTGGAAGGGCCCGAGGTGTTTGTCGATATCCTTGCTTACAATAGCAAGGTTTACTATGTGGTGACTGCGGGGGGCGGGTTGGGGGACAATGTGGTCCGCGCTCCAATCACGGGCAACGAAACGGTACTCGACGCGGTGGCGACGATCGGTGGTATTTCCCAGCAATCTTCGACAAAAATGTGGATCGCGCGTCCGGCTCCCAATGGCACGGGTTGCGAACAAATCCTGCCGATCCAATGGAACGATATTACCAAAGGAGCTTCCACCGCGACCAACTATCAGATAATGCCGGGCGACCGGTTGTTCATTGCCGCCGACAGGCTGGTCACGTTCGACAGTGTGGTGGCCAAGGTGCTTCGTCCCTTCGAACGGACTTTCGGATTTATCTCCCTGGCAACCTCGACTGCCAATCGGATTGCCCGGTTTGGTTTGGCTAACACGTTTTAATGAGGTCTAGTCGAGCGGGCCTGGATCAGGCAGACGCGAGTGGGAAATGATGGATGTGGTCTTTTCCCCTTTCGCACGAAGATGGAATCGATGCGGCCTCCGCGGTCGCCATGGAACAGGTAGTCCTATAAGGAAAAATCGTGATGTGGTATCGCACGTATGAGAACAGGGCCAGATTATCAGGGGCCAGATTGTCAGGGGTCGGCTTAACAGGCACCTGGATTCTGATCGGCTCGGTCGTGATGTCATCGGGAATGGGGCAATCGGTGGCGACCGCCACCCATCCACCCACGCCAAGGCCGTGCGAGGCTGAAGGGGTTTGCCGACCCAGTCGAGCCACTTGGGGTTGGAACCAGACACGCTGGCGTCCCTGGCCTGGAGACCAGGCCGGACTGCAGCCAAGTGTGACGGCGACTCCCGCCGCCGAACAGGAAGCCGAGTCTTTCCAACCGTTCGAACGTCCAAGTCCCGAGGAGGAAGATCAGCGTGTAAAACCGTCGAAAAAGGCGGCGCAAGGTGAGTCGACGGGCCCTCCGTCGACGGGTCCCCAGTCGATGAGCCCTGAGTCGACGGCCCCAGTGGACAAAGTGGTTCCTGATCTGCCCGGATCAGAACTGCCCGCGCTCGAGCCCGAGCTGCCCGCGCTCGAATTAGAGGGTCGAATGACACCTCAACCCATACCATCGATTGACGAAGTGGTTTTGCAGTTGCCCGCGGCACGCGATGTCCAAGTACGACAGTCGGCCGATGCAATTCGCACATCTCAGGATGGCAACAGCGAGCTGCGGATGGCTGGCCGGATCGCGTCGCCTTCTCCACCAGTGCTCGTTGAGGCCTATCAGGAAACGCCGGCCGACATTCCACAGCCACTTCCGGAAACCGAATCAGCGCAACCATCCGCGTCAGCAGCCGGCCATCGCCCTGATTCGGCTACCGCCATTCCAGCCGGCCGCCTCCAGGACGATACGCCTCCCCGTTTGCCAGCAAGTTTACGCCGACTGGAGACCAGACTTCGCAGATCGGTCAGCACCACATTGCCCAGGCCGATTCGGCCCAACTCGAGAGCGGCCCAGCTACCCTTGCCGCTGGCTGGTGGCGTCGTGCCGGCAACCTGGCAGCAGGCAACGGGCATTCCGACGACCGGCATCGGGCTCATCAATCCGGCTGCGTCGGTTTCAGTCAATGCGGACGAGGATGAGCTGAAACAGGCCATCTATTACGAAGCGACCAGGACGGATGGCGGATGGCGGAAGGGAGAAGGGGGAAGGCAGTAAGAGAGTAGGTTGCGGGGTTTCGGAGGCGAGTATTTTTGTCTTCCACTGCCACCGGCAGGGTGGCAGCGCAGGGTTTTTTAACGCTTTTGCCGGTTATACGGCTGGGATTTGCCTCGAACTTGACATTCGGGCGGGCCACGGCTACGGTGAAGTTAGTACCTTTAAGCTGGTATCTTGGCCAACTTCTTTTGGCCGCCGGTTTTCCGAGGTTCACTTCCCGCCCGTTTTCAAGGACCCTGGTATGTTATCGAAATACCTGCCCTTTGCGTTGGCTGCACTGTTACTTGTAGGTTTGACCCTGGTGGAAGCGAGCTTTTCGGATCGCTGGCACGATTCGAGTGTGGATGCGGTCGAATTTGGCAAACGGTTTGCCCAGGTACCCATGGATATGGGCAATTGGCATGGCGAAGACCTGGAAGTCGAAGAGGACGTTCGACAAACGGCTGGTGCGGTCCGTTACGTTTCACGCAGCTATACCGAAGCGGAAACGGGCAACACGGTCACGCTATGGCTGATCGTGGGGCATGCGCGGGATGTTTGCCGCCATACGCCGAACATTTGTTACCCCAATGCCGGCTTCAGTCCGAATAGCAGCATTCTCAAGTTTCACTTGCCGCTGCCTGATGGCGAAGAGGCCGTTTTCAATACGGCCAGGTTCGAGAAATCAGACGAATTGAGTCAGCAGATAGTGCGGGTCTTCTGGTCGTGGAACCATCCCGATCGAAATCGGTGGGAAGCACCTGACAACCAGCGGCGAACGTATGGTAACTCCCGTGCGCTCTACAAGCTCTACTTCACCAGTACCGTCATGAAGGGGGAGGAGACGATCGAGGAGAATACGGCGGTCGGCTTTGCCAAGCAAATGGTGCCTTGGATCAATGCGGCCCTGTTCGGGGCGGAGAAGCCGGAAACCCAGGAGAGTTCGGAGTCCACGGAGAGTTCAGGGGCCGAGGTCGAGAGTCCAGCATTGGAAGGGAGTCTCGAGTCGACCGACAGCGAGCTGGGAGCGGAACCAGGGTTGGGAGGGAGCCTCGAACCGCCCATGCGCGAAGGGGAACCGGCGTTGGGGGAACCGGCGTTGGGGGAACCGGCCGGTGATGCGCCACAAGAAGGAAGGAAGCCGGAAAAGTCGATCTACGACGAGGTTTCCTAGAGTTTCTCCCATAACCGTAGAGTTTCTCCCATAACCGGACAGTGTAGCCTGGGCTTTCAGCCGGTTGGTGGTTATGGGAGAAACTCTAGCCAATCAATATGGCGAACGCAATTTACATCCTGCAATCAATAGGCATCATCGCCCGGTTGATCCAGGAACCGTTCGAATCGGTTGCCGGCGGCGTCCATCAAGTCCGACCTCTTATGGTTGGAGGTCATCAACTGGGCGTAGACCAGATTGTCGATCTGGTCGGAGACGAACACCGATTGTCCGCCGACGAAAGCCACGTTGATGCCGCCAGGGTGATTGCTGGATGGAAATCCGTCGTTGGGGACCATATTTGAAAAATCTTCCGCATCGAACGCTTCGTTTTGACCATTGATGCGTCGAGCCTGAATGTCCTGTTTGGGATTGGGATTACTCGTTCCTTGTCCCAGTGCGGCTGCAATCGCCTGGGGTTGTTCCCAGCAGAATCCGAAGTGGAATTTTTTATCGGGTACACTATTACGTTCCGAGGAGATTCTGTAGCCCCAGCGAATGGCATTCATGTTCTCGGTAAGCATCATCGTCTTGGTGGTGCCATCCCCCTTGGCCTGCAAGTAAGCGATTGTCATGACGATTTCTGGAACGATTGGATTTTGATTGTCTCGAAAATCCGCGGGTCTTGGCGCGCTTTTGTAGGTATCCGGAAGCAAGCGAGTACGATCGAAGAACACGCCATTGGCCGGATTTTCTCGTGGAAGCCGAGGGCCTTTCGGGTCCAGCGTGGGATTGGAACTGCCAATCTCGCGGCCGATATAGCCGGCATTCGCCACGTAAGAGAGATTGGGTTCTCCGGGGGTGACAGGCGGGTCGCTGGGGCAGTTGAGGATTTCAATCTCGTTGAAATAATCGGAGTCGACCGAGCCTGCCACATAACCTTGCGTCCAGCGATCCCACAACGGCTGCTGGTCGATGTAGGGGAAGGTCATCACGATCCAACTGGCCCGGTTCTGTTTTTCCTTCTCGGCACCGCTGATGCCCAACTTGTTGATGTAGCCGGGGAACTCCTTCATCGACGATTCCCTGGTTGCCAGGGCGGTCTGCAGTTGTTTGAGATTGTTCCGGCAGGTATTTGATCGGGCCGCCTCGCGGGCTGCCTGCACGGCGGGCAGCAGTAAGCTGACCAGCGTACCGATGATCGCGATGACCACCAGCAGTTCGACCAGGGTAAAACCTGCAGGGATGGTAAGTCGTTTTGGACGCATGTTGCGTGTTTTCGGGATGTGCCTCATCTCTCGAATCTCCTGTTCTGGTTTGGGGAAAAGTCGGTTGCCCGCGATCAGAACCAGTGGTCCGGACCTCGTTTCCTGAAAAGTTTTGTCCGTTCCTGGAAAATAGCGCACGGGGAGCGAAAAGTGCGGATTACCTCTTCCGGCGTTCCTCCTTCAGGCACGCCGAGACTGCTACTTTATTGTCCCAAATTATCCCCCTCTTGTCCAGTAAAGGGTAAAATTGCCTTAATTCACTCTAAATCCACGGCCTCTGGCCGTGCGACCCTGACAGGCTCTGCCGGTCCGGCGAGAGTTTTTCAAGGTCATCCATGGATTGAAAGTTCAGGCCTTGAATCGTACTCGTACTCTGGCGCCAGCCGGTACTCGTACTCG
>JAJRWS010000687.1 GCA_024276705.1 Planctomycetota bacterium
ACGCCAGTAGGCGACCGGATGCAACCCGTCCAATGTGACGTTTGCAGTGCCAAAAAGCGCTCACATGATCGTCATGTGAGCGCTGCCTGGATGAACTTGGCACTGCAATGGCACTGCTTCGAGGGCGTGAGCGTAGGGGTTGTCGGGGACGTTGCGATTCGTGGCACCGGTGACAATCTTGTTGCATGAAGCTTTTCCCTATACGATAATCGCTAGAATAAATTGCATCAAGTATCTGCGCAAGGCCCCGTTCTGGGGTGGCTTGTCGGCGACATCAGCGGAGCGAATCCAGGAGCACTGCGAATCGCTGGCCAAGAGGCAGGAGTCCAGGAAAGGTACGAATTGTCCTGGAGTAAGGACCATTGAGGTAAGCCTATGAAGAATCGATCTGAAACCATCCGGAAGATCGTTAGTTACCTGAACAATCCCGACCACGATGGCGGGTTTTGGCTGCCGAATATCCAACGCCCGTTTGTCTGGAATGAGGATCAGATTGCTCGGCTGTTCGATTCGATCATGCGGCAATATCCGATCAGCACACTCCTGATCTGGAAGACTACCAGCCGCATTCGCCATCGTCGGTTCATCGACAACTACAAGAAGACGTTACGACTGTCGACATTCTATGTTCCGGAGAACGAGACACCCAAACGCCTCGTCCTTGACGGCCAGCAGCGCCTTCAGAGCCTGTTCGTCGGACTCATGGGCAGTTACGAAGGTCATGAACTGCATATGGACATTCTCAGCGGCGATCTGGTCGCCCCTGAGGACATCCGCTACCAGTTCGAGTTTCGGCCTGTGGATGGCGACCCTCGCTGGATTCTGTTCAAAGAACTTGTATTCAGCAACGAGCGAGACAACCGCCTTGCCCGTCACTTGATCGAGCGATTCCCTGATGGCCTTACAGAAGACCAGGAAGGCAGAATAGAGGACAACGTTTGTCAGATTTCCAAAGTTTTCAAGCAAGACGAGGTGGTCGTCTATCAGGAACTTGACAGCGTAGACAATCCCAAGCTCTACAGCGATGACGACGTTGTTGAAGTCTTCATCCGCGCAAATGCCGGTGGGACGAGGCTTGGTAAGTCGGACCTGCTCTTCTCGCTGCTCTCATCCTCCTGGGATGAATCGGATGAGCAAATGGAGATATTGCTCGATACGCTGAACCGTACCGGGTATGAGTTCACCCGCGATTTCGTCCTCAAGACCTGCCTGACGCTCCTCAAAACCGGGGCCCGTTACAACGTCGACAAACTCCGCAATCCCGACAATCGTCAGGCCATCGTGGACAAGTGGCCAGAGATCAGCCAGGCGATTCGTGACGTGAAGGATTTTCTTTGTGGCAAGACCTACATCCGCTCGGACAAGGCGCTGCCGTCGTACCTGTCGCTGATTCCCCTGATCTACTTTCGCTATCATCACCCGAGGAAGTGGCAGACCGCCCAACACATCGACGAATACATCCTGCGCACGCTGCTGGCCGGAACCTTCAGCGGGAGCCCGGACGCGCTCATCGACGGCTGCACCGCCAAGATTGACGACATCGGCGACTGGAGCACAAAGGAGATATTCGGCGTTGCCCGCAATTTCAATCGCAGCCTCGAAGTCACACGCGACACGATCTTCGCCCAGGGCTATGGCTCGAAGCTGATCCACCTGCTGTTCAATCTCTGGTATCGTGACTTCAACTACGACCCGGCCTTTGAGAACAATCAGCCTCAGGTTGACCACATCTTCCCGCAAAGCCTGCTTCGCACCATCAAACGTGAGAATCCGGAGACCGGCAAACTCAATATGCTGCGTTACTACGCCCCCGAACGCAATCAACTGGCCAACTGCATGTTGCTTAGCCGTGCCGAGAATGGCCCAGGCGGCAAGACCGATATTCCTCCGGCCGAGTGGTTTGCCGACAAGGACGAAGCGTACCTCGACATGCACCTGATCCCACACGACTCTGCGCTGTGGGAGCTCGATGCCTTCGAAGACTTCGTGGCCGCCCGTGCCGATCTGATAGAGAAGAAGTTTGAATACCTTATTGTGAAAGGCGACTAACGCAATGGCCGCCAGTTAATACCTTCTGCTACTCATCCCACCGCACAGGCAGGTTCTTCTGGAGTTTCCGCAGGCTGATGCCGTCGGGTTCGTCGCCGCGAAGGATGGCCTCTACGATGTCCGGCGCGAGACTGGTCAGGCGCAGCATTCGCCCGACGTAGGTGGGTTCCTGGACGGGAGGAATATCGAGTTCGCCGAGGTCAACCGCAAGGTTACTGGGGTGCGGGCCAGGCTGGAGGCGAATACCAACGCCATCGTCACTCACAGCCAGCAACTGAATGGGCTGGCAGATGCCAAGGAAAATCGGATTGAGACTGATCGCCTACCATGGGCTGAATGAAGCATCCCACCAGGGCATCTTTTTATAAGTATAGGTTTCGTTTGGTTCCAGGCCCGGCAGGCTTTCGACATGCCCGTCCGCAAAGAGCATGTGCGTCCTGTCGCCGTGGGCCTTGTATCCATAGCTGCTGACCCAGTCGTCGATATCGAGGCGACCTGAATCGAGATAGCTTTGTCCCGGGGCCCAGCCCAATCCTCCCAGTTCCGGAACATTCATCAGGCGTTTCTGATTTTCGCCTAGGAAGTAAAGTTCCGCCGGGATGGTGGCGGCGGACAGGGAAAACCATTTCTTGGATTTAGCGTCGTTATATCCGCTGGATACCCAGACGTTCGGCGAGTAGTCGGACGCCCAGTGGTCCCAGCTTCTGTACTTGTCCCTGATCATCCCCTTGGACGGACATTTGAAAAAGCCTCCCTTGGCCCCATCAAAGTGAGGCAGGGCCTGTCCCGGGAGATATTTTGCCTCGACGAGTATCCAACTCCACAGGGCCCAGAGGTTGGGGGCGTAGCTGCCGCTCATCGAATAGGGCGGAACCGCGTCATAGTCGGCATCGTACATATGGTATCCCGTGCCGATGCTCCGCATGTTGGACAGGCAGATAACCCGACGGGCCAGTTCCTTCACCGATTTCAGGCTCGGAACGAGAATGCTGACCAGAAGGGCAATAATGGCGATAACGACCAGTAGTTCGATCAACGTAAACCCGAAGCGTTTACATCGCCTCGCTGCCATGGTCCTGTCGAAAGACAGTTCCATCGACGTCGAGCCGTGTGAACCCCGGCTTGATCCTGCTCCCACCGCAACGAAAGGCGGCCGATGACATGCAATCCGTTCCTTCCGAAGCATCCGCAGCTCCTTTATGCATGCACAGAGAAGGTCAATTTTGCCGTGCCGGACAGGTCTACCCATACTTTACAATGCGAAGCGAACGCCGTCAATGACAATCGAGCCAAAATGATCCTCGCAAAGCAAAAGAGACTCGAATCAGTGTCGCCCTGGCAAAGAACTTAACGCGATATTCGACAAGGATACACCGCCGGCAAACCCCACAACGGGTTGACTGGCGATCGGCATGAGCACCTCCGGCGGTATGAATAATTCAAACCGACCGTTTGAGAAAGATGTCAACTGGCCTGCCGGCAGGTTGATTCGTTAACCTTTTAACAGATTGACTGATCAACCTTTCAACGAATATTGTTGTCGAATCGGTCAATTTGAGAATAAAAACTCGTCGGGATTCAAACGCATCCGCAGGAACGGCGTTTGAGGAACGTCATGGGTACTTCCTCGACGTACGGGACGTCTCGTGGAACGCTTCCATCGATCAGGCGAGTCAATGCTCGAACGGCGATCCGGCCGATCTCGACCTGGGGCGTAAGCGTCCCGGATACATTGTATTTATCGCTGGCCATCTCCGCGCTGAGGTCCGCACTGAACGAGGTGACAGCTACATCCAGCGGTACTCGTTTCCCTTCGGCACGCAGTACGTCGATCGCGGCGATGGAAAAACTGCCGCAGCTCACGAAGATAGCTGAAAACTCGGTACGTTCCAGAAGCGACTTCATGCCGCGGCAGGCATCCTCGTAAGAAACGTTCGGCACCTCCATAATGGTGGCGGGATCGATCACCAGTCCTGCGCGTTCCAGGGCGTTTTGATACCCTTCAAATCTGGCTTGGAACCAATAGTTCGGCTCGCCGCCTTCATGCGTTCGTGCCAGACCCAGATAGGCAATGCGCTCGTGTCCGTGTTCGATCAGGTGTTCCACTGCCAACTCGGCGCCTTTGCACTGATCCTGAAGAATCTGGTTCATCCCTTCATGTATGCATGGGGTATCGATAATGATATAGGGAAAGTTCTTTTCCTTTAATGCCGCGATGATTTCCTCGTATCCCGGCAGGTGCATAAGGAGACAGCCGTCCATCTTGATTGTGCCGTCAAGAACGTCGCGGCATCGTTTTCGTTTCTCATCTTCCCCGTCGTAAATGATGAATTCCAGTTTTGTGGTTGTTTTATGGGTTTCTTCGTAAACGCCTTTTAGTGTGCCCGTCGAGTGAGGCGATATATGTGGGATGAACAGGCCCAGGGCGATCTGGGAACTCCGCTGGTAGGTGGTAGAAGGGTTTGAAGAAACGGTTTTGTCCGTAACGAAGGTTCCCCGTCCGTGATATCGGGCGATCAGGCCTTCCTGGGCAAGGGCGCTCAGCGCGGAAGCGATGGTGGAAAAGCTGACGCCGTAATTGGCCATCAGTTCACGCTGGGTGGGGAACCGCTGTCCGGGGCCGTACTCGCCGCGGCGGATTCTCTCGCGCAGCTCCATGTAAATACGCTTGTGCTTGTATTTAAGGTTTTTATTCATGATACTCATTTATTATCTTTCTCGTCTGCGCGTTTGTCCAGTGGGCCCGGCCCCAAAACCTTGATGACTCCCAGGTCCACCCACCCCTCGGGGAACTGCTCCTTGACGGCAAAGCGAACCTTTGGCTGCTTCGTGTCCCTGGCCACCAGGCCGGCAGCCAAATGGACTACGCCCGGTTTGATGGCCTCGGGCAACCTCACGCGCTGCTCGGTCCAGGCGTCGCCGGGCAGCCAGGTGCGAATATCCACGTCTTCGAGAATTGCCCAGATAACGCGTGGTAGGAGTCGGACGAACTCGATGACGACGCGGCTTCATTGCGAGGATACCCTTTTCTTTTTCGGAGCTCCGGAGCGGAGGAAAGTCCAATGTCCCCGCGGCATCGGGATCTTTCCGCAGGTGCGGAAAAAACACCGCACCGCTGACCCCTCGTGCGGGCGCCGGCGGCACGTGAGTTTTCACCTCTAACTGCTACTGCCTTGCGCGGATGGTGTCTTAGTCTTATGCCCGGCGACGGCGACGGACGAGCATCGCCAGCCCGCCTAGACCCAGCAGGCTCATCGTAGCCGGCTCGGGTATGATCTCATACAAGATCTGATTGTTATCCGCGTCAACGATGATTTCGCCATAACTGCCCGCGTCATAGACCAGACCGGCGGCCAAGGCTGCGGCCTCGTCACCGGCAGGGGACTCATTAACATAGACATTGGTATAGGTCATCAGTACATACTTATCGCCGATGCTCATGCCCGTCAGGGCTGAGTCATCGACGGAGAGAGTGGTCACCTGCGTGGTATCCACCTTGAGAATCTTCGCTGTAATCGCAGTAATGGGGTCGGACCCGTCACTGCCGAGTTCGAAATCCAAGGTCCCTCCGTTGTTGAGGTTGAAAAATTCCCAGCCCTCATCGGCGAACGTGATGCTCGTTGCGCCGCTTCCAACAACTCGGATCGTTCCACCGTCATACAGACGGACGTCTCGGTCAGTTGATACGGTTCCCGATGATATCGACAGCGTCCCGCCGGCCTTCACATCCGTGAAATTATTGACCGAGAACGACGCTCCCCCGGCATTTATCGTAGTCTGACCGAGGTTCCCAGTGGCACCGATATCCTGTAGACCTCCGTTAACGTAGGTCCCCGAGCCTGTAATGTTTAAGGTGGCCGAGTCTCCGGCTTGGGATGCCCCAAGGGTTGCCCAAGTGCTGACCGTAAGCGCCCCCGCAAGGTTGATCGATGATGTCCGTCCAGGAGGAAAAGGGCTCTCATCGTACAGCATGTTGAGAAATCCCGTTACCATGGTGCCTGTCGATGCGATATTCAGTGTGCTATCGTACACTCTACCAATCCGCGTCTGCTCGAAAGCTACTGAGCCTCCGCTGGAAATATCGCTGTCGACGGTAATCGTTGAGACCAGGCTGTCTCCAATTCTGACGGAATCGCCCGTTACCGGGCCCAGATCGTCTGCCCAGTTGGCGGCAGTGGTCCAGTTATCACCCACGCCTCCACCATCCCACCCGACATCTCTTGCGGCGTTGGCGGTACTGGCAAAGGTGGCGATCACTATGATGGCCAATATGGTTGTCGTGATCTGTGCTGCCCTCATGTTCCACTCCTTTCGAATTTGCGAATGCCCCGAGGCGCGCGCCTCACCCCGGACATTCAATCACTGCCCGGATATTACCATGCAATGCGGAGATAGTCAAGGGTTTTTTTGCTATTGTTTGGAGAAAAGTCCCATTACTCGATACTCTCAGGGAGCAAAAATGCTTTATCCTTTTTTGTATACAGCGGTTATGCGTTTTTCTCTCGGCAAAACCAGTGAATCGAGGCTAATGGGCACTCAAAGTGGCCGGGCAAGATACCTTACCGCATCGTGCTGGAAGAGCCGGCCAATTATTGTGACGCCATGCGCTCCTCATTCACGCCATGAACAATTCGGGGCGCACCCGGAACCGGTCGGCCAGCTTTCGGAGGTGTTCGACGGTCAATGAACGCTCGCCTTTAAGAATCTTCGAACCCATACTGGGATGTACGCCGAGTAAACGGGCCAAGTCGGAGGCGTTCATGTCGTTATCGGCCAGCAACTGGCGCAAGGCATCAATACCACCCAGGTCGGAAGTGTCGATGGCGTGGTGCGTTGCCTCGTAGGTCTGGACGAGCTGAACCAGCGTCTCGAGGTACAGTTCCTGCCCCTTGGTCAGCTTGCCTGAGGCCATCAGACGGTCGATTACTTCGACGGTGTTTTCGTAGTGTACGTCGTCCATGATGGCCTGGGGAGGCATCTGGGCCACGAGCTTCTCGAAACTTCGCGGGAGTTTTCGGTTGGCTTTCCTGGTCGTCGGCATGGCTATTCCTTCCACTTGTCTGCGTCATACTCTTGGTGTGTCAGCACAGCCCGCACGTTGATCAACTGGTAGTCGTATCGGATACGGGCCACCAGGCGGTATTTGTTCCCGCCGATGTTGGATACGGTCAAAGCGTCGCCCGAGGTTCTCACGCCATCGGCATGCGGGTAGGTTTGGCGAACGTCCGTGAGGCTTGCCCACATCGCATCCGACGTCGTTTTGTACCAGAGCCGAAGTGGCTCCTCGGCGTCCGGATGGCGCCGCCAGAACTGACGCAATGGTTTCAGGCTGATCACTCGCACATAGACATTATGTCTAATCATCGACGATAAGTCAAGCGGCGATTAGACAAAAAGTCGATGTCACGAGGGGCGACAGAAGCAGCCTGATCGTCCACTTTGGAACCGGTACTCACCTGCCCAGCCGGCAGGGGCGCTTGGGGCAAAGGGGCTACTTGACACCGGCGGCGGCTGGGTATAGGGTGCGGGGAAGGGTTCGAAGAGCAGGGGCTTTGGTGAAATGGCGTGCAATGACATTCTCGCGATGCCTTATCGGCATGTTGTGCCTGACTACGATGGTGATGTCCGTGTATGCGGCGGGGGCCTCGTCGCAGCCGTCTTTGCCCGGACTGGCCAATCACCACAGCGGCATCAGCCTGAAGGTAAACGGTAGCAACGGTGAGGATTATTGCGTCGAGCCGCTCTACTACGACGCGCTCATCGACGATCGCAGCGTCATTTACATTCGCCCGGCCACCACGTTCGGCTTTGCCCACAATGAGCACAACACCTACCATAACACCACGATTGCCCCGTTCAAGCGCATCGGACCCAATGGATTGGACGCGACCCCGAATTCGGGCGACGAGGGGCTGATACGCTACAAGGTCGACCGCGACCAGCAACTTGGCCTCGCATGGAGCAGCAAGACCGGCAAGACCCACAAGCCAAAGTTCGTGCTGCCGGCGTACGCAGCGCCGCTGAGCTTCAAGACGCTTACTTTCGACGACAGGACGCGCGTGCTCGGCGCCGTGGGCCCAACACGCGGACCGGCCGGGCCGCAACGTTACTATCGGGGCCAGCGGGATGCCTTCGGCGACGAGCATCACACCATCACGGTGGCCGACGACGACGCCTGGCTGGCCGAAACGTACTATTCGCACAAGTGGGCCAGCGATGGGAAGGTCTTTCACTTTGTTGTCGCCCCCAGGACGCCCTGCCTGTCGCCAACGGTTAGCACGAGTGAAGCCCAGTTCTACACCACGCCCGCCAAGACGTATTTCCTGCCCTTCATCCATCCCCAGACCACCTACGTCACCGATGGCGTGGACCTGCACCTGACCAACATCACAAACGACGGCTCCATCCTCTACCGTGTCGACGACGGGCCGGTCGTCAAGTATTCCGGGCCCATCGGCTCTGAATCGCTGCCCGCGGGGCGAAGCGTACTAGAATACTATATCGAGGGCGGGCCCCACAAGAAGCGTACAATCGTCAGGAATCCGCCCTTCCCGTCGGCCGGTGAGAAGCATCCCAGCCTGCTCTGGAAGGACGACGCCGAATTTGCCGCCATCCGAAAACGCCTGACCCGCGAGCCATACAAGGCCGCCTACGCGATGTTGCGCGGGAGATGGGCTGCGCAGGGCAAGGCCGACGCTATTCTCGGCCGGGGGCATCGCGACTGGGTGGCCGCGGCGCTGACCAACGCCTTCATCGCGAGGATCGAGGGGGTCGCCCACAAGGCGCCCGGGGCCAAGGCGTCATACGCCGCCCACGCCAGGAAGATGCTTCTGGACAACAAGCTGAACATCGACCCGGTCGGTTTTGAGATGAACCACAATTTTGACCCCATGCCCACGCCCGAGTGGAACACTTTCGGGTATTACTCGGTGAATCCCGTCTTCGACGCAGCCTTCGCCTACGATCTGCTGATCAGCTTCTACAAGCGGTCGCCCAAGAATCCCGGTGGTATTACGCCGATCGAGGACATCAAGATTCGCGACCAGCTCGCGCGGTGGATATGCGTCAATCTCCAGGATCTGCGGGGCTTCGAGGGAGGCCCCGTCAAGAACCAGAAACCCGACCCGTCCGCCCAGAAGGGCATGTGGGACATGGCCAGGCTATGCGGAGCGGCGGTGGCCGCCATGGCCATGCCAACCTACGACACGCCTTACTACGGCACAGCCGGCTTCGACGGCAAGAAGGCTACTCACCCCAACACGCCCTTTCGCACGCCGATCACCTGGAGAGATATTTTCGTTCGCGTGAAGGTGCCCCTGTCGGCTACGCCTGGAATGCGTCGGCGTTTCAACCATCTCGACGGTGGGCTTGTCACCAGGGACGGCCAGTTTCGAGACCGGCGGGGCTATTACAGCTACCACCTGATGGGTCATTGCTTCCAACTGCTGGCCAACGTGATGAAACTACGGGGCTACAGAACCTATCCGTACCTTGAGCGTTCATTCGCCAGGGCCAACGAGGGCACACTGGAAGGCCTGAAGATCAACCATCCCGACGATCGCGGCGGACGTCAGTATCCCCAGTTGCTGCTGGTCAATCCCCGTTTTGGAGGCATTTCCGCCCCGGCCCTGAAATACCTCCGCAGCCAGTTGCCCAAGCTCCCCACCGGCCAGCGAAACAAAGCCCACTTCGACTTCCAGATGTACTTGACCAAGCCCTACGGGTTTATCTTCTTCCAGGACGACTGGGAGTAATCCTATCGGCCCCGCCGGGTCCACTCGACGGGTCTAACAAACCCGTCTCGACTTACTTCAAAGCCCACGGATCGTCATCCGTGGGCTTGTTGTATATTTTTCGTTAACAAAGACCTTTGCGCGTTCCGTAATTCGCCCCGCGCCGCCAATCGCGTGATACGCCTACGTTGTCTCCCTCTTATTGATCTTCGTCTTGCCAATGCAACCTGCCGAAGGCAGTTGCGGCCGTCAAATCGGGCCTGAAGACAAACCGGAGATTACGTTCACAATATGAACATCAATAAACCCTCTTAAATCAGAGCATTGACTTCCGCGGTCACAAGCCGGAGAATCAAGCATCGACGGGGTGATCTCCTTCATGGCGGAACATGGCGCCTCGAACGCTTGGCACCGTTGCCGGGCGAAGGGAAGCTACCGTGTCAATCAGGCTACGATCTCCGAAGGAGGGAGATTTGGGCTGGAATAACAAGCCAGGTGGAAACGGATGAACAAGAGCCCTACGAATATTGTCGTTGTCATTTGCCACGATCTGGGACAGCACCTCGGTTGCTATGGCTCGCCGGATGTTCGCTCGCCCGGTATCGATGCATTCGCTACGTCCGCTATTCGTTTTCAGAACAGTTTCTGCGCCGCACCTCAGTGCAGTCCGTCCCGTGCGGCGCTGTGGACCGGCCGTTTCCCCCATGCCAACGGCGTGGTGGGTCTGACGCACGCGGGATTCGCCAACGACCTGAATCCGGATGAGAAACATCTCGTGCAGATTCTGCGCGGCGCCGGATACGAAACCCGTCTTTTCGGAGTCCAACATGGGGCACGAAGCGCGCAACGCTGCGGCTACGAGCATGTTCACGACGGCGGGCCTTGCGGAGAGCTTGCAGGCGACTTCGCCGAGTTCATTTCACAGCGGCAAAGCACCGACCAACCCCTCTTTGTCCAGATTGGCTTCTTTGAGTCACACCGGCCTTTTCCTCATCATGACGTGGAGCCGCTTCCGCGTGACCAATTGACCGTGCCGCCTTACCTTCCTGACATTCCGGAAGTCCGCGAGGACCTGGCGGACCTTGAAGCGTCCGTTGCCTCCGCCGACCGGGCGTTTGGCCGGATTGTCGAGTCCATCCGTTCGTCGAACATTGCCGCCAATACGCTCATCCTGTTTACAGCCGACCACGGTATTGCGTTCCCGCACGCGAAGATGACGCTGTACGACCCGGGAATCAAGGTGCCTCTCATTCTGAGTGTGCCCGGCGTGTGCGGAGGTGTCGTTCATCAAGAGATGATCAGCAACGTGGACGTCATGCCAACACTGCTCGACCTGGCGGGACTTGCTCACCCGGCACATCTGCACGGCCGGAGTTTCCAGGGCTTGCTCACAGGCGGACAGTACACGCCCAACGAAGCCATCTTTGCCGAGAAGACCTACCATACCTATTACGACCCGATGCGCGCAATCCGCACCAGCCGCTGGAAGCTCATTGCCAACTTTGAGTTCGCCCCGTGGCAGGAGACCTCTCCGGATTATTTCGGCAACGCCAAAGGATACGTGGAAGTCTCCAAAGCGCTGAAGGTTCCCCACGATGCCCAATACCACCCGCCGTTCGAGTTGTATGATCTGGAGAACGATCCATACGAACAGCACAATCTGGCTGACGAGCCAAGCCGCAGAAGCACTTTCGAGGACCTGATTCGCTCGTTGAGAAAATGGATGGAGGAAACGGGCGATCCCCTTCTGGAGGGCCCCATGGCACAGGCTACGTATCGCCATCGTATGATGGAGTTCAAGAGGATCGGCCAACAGGCAGACGCAGGGGAATCAAAGCTCCGGTGAGTTCTGACGTCAGATGCTTTTCTCTCGCCCGGGGGCACCTGTCCAGGCGACCTGGTCGATGCGTAGCGACAGGCCAAGGCGATCGTTAATGCTCCCTGCTCCGCCCGGTCGTTCGTGTGTGTTCTCATCCCGATCAAGTGTCGGGTCGGTTCTGTTTTTCCTGACTACTGACTACCGGATACCGGCTACTGTTCATCAGAGAGGGTGGGATTCGCTTCGCGGCGCCTCGCCTGCTTCGCCGTTCGGCAGACTCACGGCAAGCGGCCTTCGGCGTCGAACCCACGTTGCATTCCGTCGCTGCG
>JAJRWS010000035.1 GCA_024276705.1 Planctomycetota bacterium
CTCGCAGCGCAAAGTGGCCCAATTGCTTTCCTGTTACGCATCTGGGTGGTTATAATAGGGAGTATTGTTCCAAATTCAGCGGATGAAGCCGACCTGGCCGGTATCTTCCAGGTGGGTATGTCCTTGGCAGGCGGCTTGAGGAAAGACTCTAAAAGGGGCTGGAGTATAAATATCGTACTCGTACTCAGCAAAGCGGTACTCGTACTCGAATCCAAGTGAGAGGCCACCTCAGTCATCATCAACATTCATGGCATCTTGTTTCATTTGCATTCAATGATTCCAATTGGGTAGGAGTACGAGTACGAGTACGACGAAACGCCCGAAGCCTGATGGGTACTCACTCCCTAGAGCTGGTGGTTTACGGACAATCATGATGAATCTATTTCAATACAACAACATTTCTCAACTCTCTCGGCATGCACAATCCATGTTGTCGAACGGATCGTCCTGGCTGTCTGCTCGAGCCGGTGCTGCGAGCCAACGAGTGACAGGCCGGCGTTTGGCCCTGGAGCCTCTGGAACCCCGCTTGACGCTGGCTGCCGCCGGCCTGGTCGATGTGGGTACCCAGTCGGTGGGCGCCCTTTCGGGCAAGATCGTTTATACCCACGGAGGCCATGGCATCACGGCCGACAATCTGGGCAGCGGCGCGTGGTCGTTTCAGCGGCCCTTGTTGCTGGATATGATCGAAGACCTCGGCAATCAGGACCAGATGACTTTTTTTGCCGACAATCTGTTTCGGGCCGGGGCCACCGTAGTGCCGCTGCGGCCGGTGGGTCATCAGCCCAATGAAGTCGTGCTGGACAACGACGACTCCGAAGTGACCTATTCCGGGGCCTGGAGCGACAGCGGTGCGAATATCTACTTTGGCGGGGCCGGCGATGTACCCTATCGGTACGCCTCGACCTCGGCGACCGAAACGGCTTATGCTCGCTACCGGCCGAACGTGCCCGAAGCGGGTTTCTATCCGGTCTATGCGTGGACCCGCTCGGGGTCGGACCGGGCGAGCGATCAGCTCTATCGCGTGAACCATTCCGGCGGCGTTACCGAAGTGACCGTCAACCATCGCCGGGTCGGTAACGGTCTGGTCTACCTGGGGACCTATCACTTCAAAGCAGGCACGGACGGCTACGTCGACATTAGCAACCGCTCCAGCGATGCGGGCAAAGTCGTGGTGGCCGATATGATTCGTTTCGGCAACGGCCGTGGCGACATCGACCGGGGTGGCGGTGTTTCGGGCCGTGACCGCGAGGACGAGGCGGGTCTCTACTGGGTCCAGTGGCACGTCGACCGGTCGCAAGGGATTGCGACCAGCGAGTACCGTACCGCCAGCAAGGATCGGGACGCCACCGTTTCGCTCTCGCCCCGCTACGCCGAGTATATGAACCGCGAAGCGGACGGCACCCTCTCGGACCGGCTGTTTATCAGTTTTCATTCCAATGCCGGTGGGGGACGTGGCGCGGTGGGCCTGCACAACACGTCCCATGGGGGCGATACGCCCAACCAGCTCTTCCTGGCCGATACCCTGGGACGCGAGGTGAACACCGACCTGCAGGCGATCGGTTCCCCACCTTTGGAGCACGATTGGAGTACCCGGACCAGCCACACGTTCGAATCGGCGAGTTTCAATTACGGCGAGATCAACAACAGTTACATTCAGAATGAATTCGACGCCACCATTGTCGAGACGGCCTTTCACGACAACCAGGAAGACGCCGAGCTGATGCGCGATGCGAAGGTTCGGGATGCGATCGCCCGGGCCACCACCCAGGGTGTCGTGAAGTATTTCAACCAGGTCGATGGAGGGGCGACGCCATTGGCCTTCGCTCCGGGCCAGGTTGCGGGCATGCGGGCGGAAACGGCCGGCAGTGGCAGCGTGACCGTCTCCTGGACCTCACCGACTGCCAACACCTACGTGGGCGATGCGGCCACCGGTTATCGCATCTACGGTTCGACCAACGGCTATGGGTTCGACGGCGGAACCTACGTGGCGGGAGGTGCAACCACTTCGTACACCTACAGCGGTTTGGAGGCAAGCGAAGGCGTCTATTACTTCAAGGTGGCGGCGGTCAACGCTGGCGGCGAGTCGCCCGCTGCCGAGGTAGTGGCGGCCCTGCCGGGTGCGGGAGAAAAAGACATACTGATCGTAAGTGGCTTCGATCGCCTCGATCGAACGCAAAACCCGCTGCAGAGCGGTGCCCAGCGGGTACGTCCCCGGCAAAGCAACTCGTTCGACTATTCAGTCCAGGTGGCCAGTGCCATCGAGGCGGTCGCGCCTGACCTGGTCGTTGACACGGCCGCGAACGAAGCGGTCATTTCGGGAGAGGTCAATCTGACGGATTACCCGGCGGTGGTCTGGATCCTTGGTGAAGAGTCTTCCGCGGACAACACGTTCGACGCCACCGAACAGGCCCTTGTTTCGACCTACCTGGCCGAGGGTGGCAAGCTGTTTGTCTCCGGGTCTGAAATTGGCTGGGATCTGGACAACCTGAACAATGGCCGCACGTTTTACAACAATCTGCTGCATGCCGACTACCTGGCGGACGATGCGAACACTTACGACGTGGGTGGCGTCACCGGGTCGATTTTTGACGGTCTTTCCTTCTCATTTGACGATGGCACGCAGTTTTACGACGCCAATTTCCCCGATGTGATCGCACCCCTGGGCGGGGCGACGGCCGCATTGGCCTACCAGGGTGGCAGCGGCGGGACCGCGGCGATTCAGTACGACGGCGGAGCCGGACAGGCCCAGGTCGTCATGCTCGCCTTCCCTTTCGAGACGATCACGGACCCGGCCGTGCAAACCGCCGTGATGGGCAATGTCTTGGACTATTTTGGCTTTGCCACCAGCGGGCAAACGGTCGAGTGGATTCTCGACAATGACGATGGCCTGCCAGTTTACACCGAAACGGGTAGTTGGTCGACGAGTACGGGCGTGGGCTACAACGGCTCAACCTACCGCTTCGCGCCTGCCGAGGCCGAAGCCACGGCCCAGTGGCAATTCAATGCTCCGTTCGAGGGTCAGGGTGAAGTCTTTGTGCAATTTCGCAGCGGGTCCAATCGTGCGTCCGACACGCGTTATCGGATCGACACCGGTTCGGGTGTCCAGACGGTCAGCATCAGTCAGACGCTACCGTCCTCCGACCTGCAGTGGATTTCGCTGGGCAGTTACTCGTTTACCCCCGGTTCTCACACCGTTGTCCTCGATGCCCAGGCCAGCAGTGGCGGGTCGGTGGTGATCGCCGACGCGGTGCGTATCGTGCTCAGCAGCGAGATCCCCACGTCGGCCGATTTCGATGTGGACTTGGATATCGATGGCCGCGATTTTCTGACCTGGCAACGCGGGTTTGGCATCGCCAGCGGCGCGCTGACGACCGACGGCGATGCGGACCACGACGACGATGTCGATGCCGACGACTTACAGGTCTGGCAATCCTCGTTCGGGATTACGAGCACGCAGGCTGCGACGGAAACCGAAACGCTCGTGGCCCTGATCGCCGAGGCGTCACCGATCAGCGCCGAGGACGACACTTCGGATTTGAGGCCAGAAGGCGAATTGTCAATACTGACAGCGAGCCTGACGGCGAATCGCCGTGAGCTGACAGGTATTATGAGTCACCAGGGAGTGGTAAGCCCACGGTTTACAGGCATGCTTCAACCCACTCGCAGCCAAAGTACCGTGGGTTCGTTGGCGAGCGTTCAGGCAGCCTGGCGGCAATGGTCCGATGCTTCCATGGGTAGTCCTATTTTAGTTAGCCCGGTGTCAGTTGGTTGGGCGCCTGGCAGACTCCGGCTGGAGCAGGTGGAAATTTCACCACAGGAAATTCCAAGACAGGCAAGCCGCCCACGCGAGAGCCGGCTTTTGCAACCAGACAGAATGCTACGGGAGGAGCAGCTAAGTGATCTGGCGGCCGTCGACCACTGGTTTGCTTTGCTGGCCAGTGGCAATACAAATCTTTAGCATCGAATTTAGCCACGATACGTCTGCCCGGCAGTTCGGTCAGGCGATCGCATGAGCCAGGCACTTAAACTGGAGCCTGGCCGTACCTGCAGGAATTCGCACATCTTCAATCGCAGTAAGGACTTAGTAAAAGCTGCCTGACCGGACTTGTGATCCATTCAACGAGGAGTCATACAATTGCGCAAATGGGTGAAAATTTTGCGCAGCATTTATTTTGCTGACTTGTTCGGGTCTGTTATCATGGTTTGATATGGTTGAATTGAACGGTTCTGGCGGCGGGGCGGAATGGGTAGAGTTTGGCTGCTGGCTCGGGATTTTCGCGATACTAATCATTCATACTTGTTCATTGCTGGGCGGCCTGTTGTGGACAATGGGCTGTTTCGCTCAGGCATACGGGGCCGGCAGCGGATCTGTGCGGTTTTTTCGCTGCGGTAATCTTGGTGGATGCCGTTTGTGGCGTAGAAGCATTTCCCGGAACAAATCGCAAGTGAGATATTCAGAACTACTAAAAGTTAAAGGGCTAACTAAATGAAACTATCAGTGAAGGTATTGAGCGGCATCTGTGGTTGTGCGTTGTTGTTAGGAGCGAACCAGTCTTTTGGCCAGCTATACTCCCAGAACTTCGACGTTGACGACACGGCGAACTGGACCGTCAATTCCAGCGAGGAAGGTATCGATTTGGGAACGGGCAATACCGTGCCACTCGATACCGATGCGAATTTCTTCTTTGATTACAGTACCGTCGGTATCCCGTCCGCGCCCAATTCGACGGGCGGTACCACGCGTGGCATGAAATTGCAGGCGAACCTCTTTAGCGATGCCTTCGGCGGTTTCAGTGTCTCGCCAACCGGTCAGAGTTTTACGGGTGACTATACGCTGTCGTTTGATATGTGGTCGAACTATCCGGGGGATCTGTTGCCTGGCGGCAGCGGTTCGACCAACCTTTCGTTTGCTGGCGTCCTCTCCTCAGGGACATTTGAAAACAAACCGGGCGCGGCCGACGGAGTCTGGTTTGCTTACACGGGTGATGGTGATTCCGGTTCCGATTACCGTGCCTATTCGTCAGAAAGAGCGGTCAGCTATCAATTTCCAGTCGATCCGAACGTACCCGAGGACTTGCATGCCACCTACCTGGCAGGTAGCCGCGATCATACCGCCCCACTCTATTTCAACAACATCAACCCCGAGTTCGATCCAGTGAACTTTCCCGGAGTGGGTATCGTCGAAGCACCGGCAGACCAGTTGGACCTTTTTCCGCAACAGACCGGTCGCGTCCGGGCAGGAGCGCCGGGCATGGCGTGGCGTCAGCATGAGATTACCAAGCTTGGCGACTTGGTTTCCTGGAAAGTTGATGGCATCGAGCTGATTACAGTGGATATTTCGGATTTCAGCACGCCGAACGGCGGCGACAATATCCTGTTCGGCCATTCCGATATCAATGGCAGTTCCTCCACGGATATTGATGCCGAGTTTTTGCTCTTTACGCTGGTCGACAACGTTGTGGTATCGACCGCTGCCGCCGTGGAAGATGCCGATTTCGATGCGGATGGTGATGTCGATGGGCGCGATTTTCTCACCTGGCAAGGCAGTTATCCCATCGACGATGGCACCGCGCTGCTGGCCGATGGTGATGCCAATGCCGATGGCAATGTCAACAATGCGGACTTGGCGATCTGGCAATCCCAACTCGGCAATAGTAGCAGTGTCGCTGCGATCAGCGCGGTTCCCGAACCGTCCGGCATTTTGTTGTTGCTGGCTGCCTGGATGTCGTCTTGCTTGGTTTGTCCACGGCGGCCAAATCGGTAGGCTGCACCATGATGTTGCAGTGTTACGCACGATCGAGTTGCGAAATTTCATGACATCGTAGAATGGTTTGTTTTGTTTCCGTAGTTTCTTTCATGCCAACCATGGCGGCTAGGACTGCTTTTCTATCCTCTCTTTATTGGAGTGTTCTCATGAGAATGACCACACGACTTGTCTTTAGCTCCCTAGGGACGCTGACGCTGGCCTGGGCACTCGTGCCAGGTGTTACGTCGGCACAGATCATCAGTGATGATTTCGAAACAGACACATCGGCGGACTACACGGTGGTCAATCTAAATGATCCGGGTCCCAACGACGGCACGGTAACCTTTGCTTTTGATTATATTGCCGCCGGCATCCCCCTGGCGCCACGCTCCGATGCTGGCGACAAAGGTGGTTTGAAGTTCACGGCCAACGATACCACGGACGATCCGTTTGACGATGTCTGGACAGCTTTTCACAATACGGCTCTACCCGCGAATGTGAAGTTGACTGTTGACATGTATATCGGTGTGACCGGATTCAGCGGCACCACAGAATATGCCCATGTTGGGATTGGTGGCGATGGGACGACGGTCAACGCGATTTTCTCGCCTATTTCGGGCAGCGGCGATTTTATTGCCTTCAACGGGGATGGCGACGTCACGTCGGACTATCGCTGGAGCCGGCCCGATGCGACTGGCGACCGGGATACCGTCTCTGGTTCGGGCGAAACCCTCGATCCCAGTTACTGGGCTGGAGGCAGCGACGCCAGCCTCCCGTTGTACCAGGAAATTTTTCCAGCGACGGATTTCCCAGGCTCTCCTGGAAACGTTTGGGCCACGATTGAACTTACGACTTTCGAAGGCACCACGGCCATCGCCGTCAACGGGACCACGATCATTGCGGGACCTGCCGTTCAGGGTGGTGGTATCCTGGCCGCCGGTTTGGCCAGCCTTGGTTACGGCGATGTATTTTCGTCGGTTGCCCAACCGGCCCAGTCGCAGTTTGGCATCTTCGATAACCTTACGGTCGAAGAATCCTTTTCCGTAATTCCGGAACCCAGCAGCCTGTTGTTGCTTGGGCTCGGTACTATCGGACTGACTACTTACCGCCGCAAGCGTTCCTAGTAAGCGTGTAATCGGTATTTATGATGTTGCATTGATATCGGACGAAGGCCTTGAATATTCGACCCAGGCAGGGGAGTTCTTTGCCTGGGTCGCTTTTTTTAGTACACCCGTCGTTACCATGGACACACAACCTTGAATCATGCTTCGGGGAAGCGCTCCGTAGTACTGCGCATATGCAAGGAAAGTTTGCGCACTTTACCGTTGCCTTTTCGGCGGTCAAAGACAAGAATCAAGGTATCTTGTCAGCGAAAGTTTTTATTGAATTGGTCCCAACGTAATCTGCGATTGGATCACCATCGAATTGAGCATATTTATTTGAGTCATTGGTTTCAGGAGATCATTGCCATGCGGACCTTTACAACTTCCGGTCGACACTGCCGTCAAAGCCAGCGGGGCCTTCAAAGCCAACGTGGTTTTACGCTCGTCGAATTGTTGGTGGTGATCGCAATCATTGGCATCCTGGTGGCCTTGCTGTTGCCGGCCATCCAGGCCGCTCGGGAAGCCGCCCGTCGGGCCCAGTGCAAAAATAATCTCAAGCAGATGGGCCTGGCAGCACTCAACCATGAAAGCACCCATGGGTTTTATCCCACGGGGGGTTGGAATTACGATTGGGGCCCCGATCCCAATCGGGGATTCGGCAAGAAGCAACCGGCCGGTTGGATGTACGGTTTGCTGCCCTACATGGAGTTGCAAAATTTACGCAATTTGGGATCGGGCGGTAAGATTGGCACCGCTGGCTACCAGCAGGCGATGACTCAGCTCATTCAAACCTCCGTGGACGCTTACCACTGTCCGTCGCGGAGTACGCCTGTGTTGGCTTTGTCACTCTGGAACAGCCCAGTGAAAAACTTGGGGAATTGGGTGCGGCCCCTGGCCACGAGAGAAGGCATCTTCAAGAGCGATTATGCGGCCAACTCTGGGGATACCATGTTCTCCGACGGGGCGGAATGGTTCAGCGGTTCTCCCAACGCCCTCAATGGCGATTATTCCCAGGTCGATGACTTCATCACGACAAAATTTAGCCAGTTGCCAACGGACTTCTGTGATGGTCCGGGAGTAGGTCGTGACCGGCTGCTGTTCAGACGCTGTCAGAGTGGCGTTTCGTATGTTCGCAGCGAAATCAAAATGGCTCAAATTGAGGATGGCACCACCAATACCTACCTGTTTGGTGAAAAATACATGGCGCCAGAAACTTACACGGGAGCGACCAGCAGCTCCGAGCCGAGCTTTTCCTTCGGTTCCAACCAGGGAGCCTACTGTGGTTACGAATGGGACAACCAGCGGCGGGCCTGGAACCCGGTCGCGGATCTTGAGGATAACCAGGAAAGTTATCAACCGCGTGCCGACACACCCAATTTTACTTCGTCCCTGATCTGGGGTAGCGCTCACCCGTCGGCGTTCCATATGGTGTTTTGCGACGGTTCGGTCCACTCGATCACTTATGACATCGACCCGATGACGCATCGAAACCTGGCCAACCGGCGCGATGGCAACATGACCGACCTCAGTGGCCTATAAGTCAAGGGGGGTTTATAGGCCAAGGGGATTTACACCACGGACCGTCAAGGCACGTTACTTACTTTTTAGGTTGAATTGAACACGTTTGTTGGTAATGGCCCAATCGTCCTTGGAGACCTCCTGTCCCAGGATCGTTTGTGTATTGTATTTTGCCGGAACGAGTTCCTTGCCATTGACCTTCTTCGAGATTCGAACTTTGTAGATTCCCGCCTGAACACCGGGTGGGGTATCGGGAGTCGGCCGTTTTTCCTTGGGCACCTTGGGTGTGGCTACGCCACCTAAGGCGGTGGTTCCAACCGCGGGTTGAATGGCCCCCCCCAAGAACTCCTCCGGGTCGAACTGTACGGTCGCTCCTTCCAAGGGTCTGCCGTTCATGGTGACCCGGCAACTGAAAGTCATCATGCCGATACTCATCTGCAACCAGGTGTTGATCCGCTGTTCGATCTCGCTGGCCGATATTTTGCCATCGCCATCGGTGTCGAGCGTCTTGATGGCCGCCTTGAGGCCCGGTGCCTGGTCCAGTTCATCGCCGGCAATAAAACCATCTCCGTTTGTGTCGTACGTCTCCATCGCTTTGTCCGCAGCTCCTGCCGGGTCGAAGTCGGGCAGCGCCACGGCAGCCGGTCCGCCGCTGCAACCGTAACTTGCCAACAGTCCGCACGCCCCAATCGCAACCAGGATCTGCTTCGCCCGCAACCATGGGGAGAGATGCGCCTCAGCATCATTCTTGCAAGCAGGAGTTTTCAATTTCACGGTGTTGTCCTTGTATGGAAATAGTTCGCGACTGGGTGAGAGCGGCCAACGGTCAGGAATTATTTGAACGACCGTTGCGTACTCCCGATGATATCGACTGATTTATAACGGCCATGGACCCCTTGTCAATGATGGGGCATATCCATGGCTGGGGGTATGTTGGTTGCGCAAAAAGGGGAAAAGTATGCGCACAGGGTGTTTGTCGCCCGCACTACTGATCTTATGATGGAGTAAGATGGTGAAATGGGCAGGATGCATTCGGTTCGGGTAAGAGTGCAGGATAATCTGGACTCTATAGTTCTTGCTTTAGACAGGGCGACGCTGGAGCATCTTGACGGGAAACTGGCAATTCATTGGCTTGGCTCCAGGAAAAGGTGTGTGCAATGAGGTTACAAAAATATCGCGATCGAAAGTTTGTTGGAATCGGTCTCCGCATCGCAACCATCGGTTGGGCGGTGGGGAGCCTGGCGTCGTCCACGGCGCTGGCGGTACC
>JAJRWS010000688.1 GCA_024276705.1 Planctomycetota bacterium
CACAGCCCCGATAACCCCGAAACTTTTAATTGTCGTTAGGGCTGATGGGGGGCTGGGGGCTGAAGCCCCCCAGCTCCCCTACCCGAAAGTTTTAATTGTCGTCAACCGAAAGAAATAATTGTCGCTATACAACCTATCGAGCATTGGAAGACTTCGATGGTGCATCCATTGAAGTGGACGTTGCATTCGAGTTGGTGGCGAACAAGAAGGTTGTCATCCCGATAGCAGAAAACAGGATGTCGTTTCTTGTGGCTGCCAAGAATGTCATCGACAAGATGAAAGACTACTGGCCACTTAGCATACGCCAGATTCACTACCACTTACTAAATGGCATCGTATACACAATGGAGCCGAAGCGAAGTAAATACAACAAAAGCCACTTTCGCTACAGAAACAACGAAAAATCTTACAAGTCATTGAGCCGTCTGCTGACGCAAGCCAGGTACCTCGACTTAATACCGTATGAGGCCATCGGCGATCCAACCCGACCAGAAAAACTTTGGGGTGGATTCAAAAACGTTGACCAATTCATTGAGCGCGAGGTGGCGAACTTCATGTGTGGCTACCATCGGAACAGGCAACAAGGCCAACCGCGCCACATTGAGGTGTTAGGTGAGAAGAACACGATCCTGACCATTCTGGAAAGGGCCACCAGGGAATACTACGTGCCGCTGACTATTGGGCGTGGTTTCAGTGGGCCATCCATCTGGAAACGAATGGCGAAACGTTTTGCGAAGTCAGGCAAACAGGCAATGAGCCTCATCGTCTGCAGTGACCTTGATCCCGAGGGGCTGGCCCTGGCTGAGGACGCCATACGCTCGCTACGGGACATGTGGGGCATTCCATTGGACTATCACAGGGTGGGCGTCACCCGCGAGCAGGTAGACGAAATGGGGCTGGCCAACGACTACAACCCCGCCAAGAAGAAAAGCCCAAACCTGAATGCCTTCATTAAGAAGACTGGCGGAAAGGAAACATGGGAATGCGAAGCCTTGCCCCCAGATTACCTCATTGAGCAAGTGAAGGCTGCCATTGAATCCAACATGGATATGGATATTTACCGCGACGTGATAGACCGAGAATTGGAGGACTGCAACACGCTGCATCTGATGAAGACTGAACTGTCCGAGTCGATGATGTACTGATTTCACATGCACAATCTGTTCATGTTCGATTCGTGCGTCCCAACCTATAAAACAAGGCATATTTTGAGGTGAATCAATGGAACAGACAACGATGACGCCAAGGCAGGTATTGGTGAATTATCTGACCACCACATTAGGCTGCGATGCTCAGGAGACAGGTTGCTAGCCAGTCCCAGGGCCAACATTACCCCAGAGTTGGCAGAGATCATTACAGCCAATAAGGATGGACTGTGTGGCCTGCTGAATGAATATCGGGACGCCATACGGGACGCATTTGCCAACCCGTCGACCCGTGAGGATATCGGACCATTGTGGATGACTGACGACTGGAATTGAAAAGGGGCTCGCCGTGCGAAGGCGAGCCCCTAAGTATTCACGCCCATTTCAGATAGGAGAATCCAATGGGACCCTTGGATTATAGCACGTCAACAGCAGGATACGGAAGCCGATTTATCCTCCCAGCAGGATTGGATTTTCCTGGAGTGCTTGGTGGGTTAGCCCACCGTGCTGATGAGGGTAGATACTTCATCAACTCGATCCTACGGAAAATGGTTTGTCGAGACCTGGACCCTCAAGGGTTCGCTCGACTGCATTCAGATGTCTTGCATAAAGTGCTTAGACGCAACACCCTCGCCCCAATGAAGCGTTGTCTGAAGGCTGCAGGCGTTATCTCTACCTCCCCCCACAGACAAGGAGTACGGTCGATTGGGTATAGGCTGACAGACCGATACCTAGAGCAAAGACACGTCCTAGTGAGGCCCGTTGATCCGATATTGATCGAGAAGCTGGAACGGGAACGCAAGAAGCTGGAAGCCCAACAGCAGAAGCGTCAGCTTCCCATTCATCACAGGCTCGCTTCGGTCCAGAGGTGTGTCACTATCACAGCCGAAGCCGACTCAATCCTCGCCTCGCTACATCTCCACACTCGCCTCTGCCAGGCTGTGCTCATTGGATACCTCCGGCACCGTCGATTGCCATTTTCAGTTTCTTCGACCGGACGCATTTTCAATTGCATCACTGGCATCAAACGCGAGTTGCGAACCGCGATTCGCATCAACGGCAAGTCCGTGGCAAGCTTGGACATAAGCTGTGCCCAGCCAGCACTGCTCGGCCTCCTGGCCCAAACATTTACCCCCTCTGAGGGACTGAAGGGTGCGGAGACATATAAGGTAGTACGTCGCCTGGCTGGTTCTCTCCTTCCTGGTTGCTCTCTGCCTACTCGCTGTGACTTGGTTGATTCTGAGGTTCTGAGGTTCTCTCGCTGGACCTGCGACGGCTCTTTCTACGATCGGCTGTCTGGGTTCTGTGATGTGTGTCTCGCCGATGCTAAACGCAGATTCCTGGTGGATGTTTTAGCGAAGGGCAGGAAGTATCCGAGCGACGTTGAGGATGCGTTTCGCGCGTGTTTCCCCTCTTTGTGGCATTTCATTAAACGCATCAACGCTAATGATCATGGGACACTGATTCGCATCCTCCAGAGAATGGAAGCTTGGTTGGTTATTGAGACGGTTGCTCCGCGCCTAATGGGCCGCATCCCGATCGTCACCCTGCACGACGCCATTTTCTGCGGTTGTGATGATATCCCTGTCCTGGAGGCTGTTTTCGAGGAAGTCTTTGGGGAGATAGGTTTTACACCCGCATTGAAACTAGAAACCTGGGGGACTTGATGCGGCGGTTGTGTCCTCAACCGACTACCCTACCGATACCTTGGTGATTGAAACTATAGGTGCGTGGCGGATTAGCATTCTACTACCCGGAACCGTTCCCACTGGCCCCCAGATCGTTCCCGGCGGCAGATCGACGGTGAGTTCTTCCGACGTACGTCATGTAGACGGGCGGTCATTCCAGTTGGCAGGAAAAGATGCCTTTCGGGGACTGCTAGTTTCCTGTGTGTGGGCTCGAAAGGTTGAATTTGTCGGCGGAAATAGGTTTGAGAACTCAAGATTATGGTTGAGTTTTTTTAGTGCTTTATTCTTCAGCTCAACACCAGGTTCCTACGTCGTCCGAAGTGGAATTCGTCCTCGGCCCAAGGACACGACACGTCGTCCAGGACCCTCCCTGGCAGACTTTACGGGACAACCTCCATCCCTTTCATCCCAAGAACGAATGCGAGCCTCAGGTGGGTTCAGACGAGTTCTTGGGACATCTTGTCCTGGTACTGTCCCACGATGTGCATGTGTGGCTATCCTGCTCCCTGCTCCCCGATATCGCTTTCCGTCTCCGGCGCAGGCGCGAGGGCAGTATACCATATAGGGTGTTCACTTTCTTCGCTAAAACGGTAGATACGGTTTTAGGAAATAGCCTTTCCAATAAGTACCGCAATACAAGCATCTGCTTGCACGCAATGCAACGTCTTGCAATAGTAATGTTTGGTGCTAGAATGCCCTCATGCAAGGGGAAAGACGAAAATTTCGCCGGTATTTCTATAGTTTTCACACCGCAGAGGTCGCTGGTTCGAATCCTGCGTCGCCCACTGCAAAAAGTATCGCCGAATCGAGAGTTTCTGATACCTCGCGAGCGCGGCCCTGCATACGCTGAAAAGGGGTAGTACTACCCCTTTGTAGTCTGCAAGGGGCCGCCATCATGTTCGTCTGTCTACCGAAGTACCGCGATCACAAAGGCAGTGGCCAAGCGTTGATTCAGATCAACGGCCACCGTATCTCTCTGGGCCCTTTCAACGGCCCAGAGAGCCTGGAAAAGTACCGCCGGTACATCGCCCAACTGGCTGCCCCCGGTTCAACAGTCGAGGACTGGCGGCCCGACAAGCCGCTGACGGTCAACGCTCTCATCTTGCGCTATTTTCGATACGCCAAGACCTACTTCATCGGCCCCCAGGCCCAGGAGGTTCTACTACGGCATCTGGCACGGGACGCCCAGGCGTATTGTTTCCGGCCATGCGATAGCGAGGAAAAGCGGCGAGCGGCTGTAACCGCGGCTCGAACAGGTGACACCGTCTGGTTATGGCAATGAGCCGGGTGATAATCGCGAGAAAAACCCCAAACGAACTGCGGGTGAAAAATACACCAGCGACAGCTACCGCCGGGAGTTTGGACTTGAAGCAGCCCAAGTAATACTTGGCCATTCACAAGCCAACGTCACTCAGGTCTACGCAGAACGGGATCTGGCCAAGGGTTTTGAGGTGGCGAAGAAGATCGGATAGAATCAAGGCATTGTCGGGCTCGCGGAGTAATTACCCGCTTAGTCTGACCAGTTGTTTATGGCAAGTACCTACGCCATGGCAACCGGCAGTCGGCCTGGCCTGACAAGAATAGGTGCAATTGTGGCAAAGAAACCGCATGACTAAGTGAGACGGAAATCCGTAAAGTGCAGGGAGAATCGATTCGGTGGCTCATCGATTTGGCGCGTCAAGCAGGTGTGGACCGTGTAATTACCAATGGGAGTTTTACGACAGACAAGGCCAACCGAATGATGTGGACTGCGTTCTGCTAATAGGCGAACGTTTTCCAATAGATGTCGAAGCCGGAGCCGAGTTGGTTGAAGGCTTGCCGTTTCTCGAAATCAAATTGGTCAATCAAGATGGTTTCGAGCTGTTGGTCGAAACCATCTTCGCTTCCGATCGAGAGATGCAGCCCAAAGGTATGATTGAGGTGGTTCTATGACACTTGCCAATCCAATACAATTTCAAGCAACGAAGGAGAAGCTCCGGTTACTGAAGGACCGCTATGCGGAAATACGCACGGCACCAACTGACGATGAAAATACCCGCGATATCACACTACGATCCTTGAAGCAGCTTATCAATCAACTTACCGAAGAGCTCGCTCGTTATGAGTCGAAAACACCGGCTTGAGCAATACGTATCAAACTGATTTTGTGCGAAAAAAGGTATCCGGTACCAATGGCACTGTCGAGAATTCGCATGTGAGGTGCAAATCGGGAACAGCCATCGATCGCGTTTCCCGGTGTCCCCTGTCATCCTGAGCGGAGCGAAGGGTCTCCCGTTCCGTGAGTCTCCCGCAGCGACCCTAGTAGTTCATTTTTTCTTGAGGTGGAGCATGCGTTTGGCCGAACGGCTCAGACACTGGAGAAAATGATGGAGATTTCGCTTCCAGTCGACGGTTTGGAACGAATGAGCCGCACCATGGCCGAGTCGGTTGCTAGCTTTCGTGGCTCGCTGAGGAAACCGCCTGTCAAGGAAGAAGGCGAGATTCTCGTGGTTACTGCCGATGGCAAAGGGATTCCTATGCGCCGCCGCGACGATCAGCCGATGGTCTGCTTGATGGACGGACAACGCAGTTTGTGGGCTTCGAGCGAAAAACATCTGCCGGACGACATGGTGGAAATCTTGGATCTCTTGCATGTCATGAGTTATTTATGGGACGCTGCCTACTTGTTTCACGCCGAAGGAAGCGCCGAGGCGACGGCCTTCGTACGCGATCGTGCCTTACGCATCCTTCGCGGTGAGGTGGGTTATGTAATCGGCGGGCTACGCCAGATAGCGACCAAACGTGGACTGTCCAAATCGAAGCAAAAGAAACTGGCTCAACAATTTACATGGCAACTCGCTGCGTAGCGGAAGGCCAGTTACACCCTAGTGAATTGAAGGCACTGATGACCAGGAAGACAGTAAAACGGATGGCTGAAGTTCTGACAATCAAGGCCGCCAATTCCACAATCTGAAATCAGATATTGCATTAAGAATTTTTACGCATCAGAATACTGGCAATGGATGGCATCATTCATGCTTTTCTTGCTGTTGGATGTGCGAGCACTTCGATTCGGGCATTTGCCCGAGTATCGAGGAACTAGTCGCGAAACCACATTAGATGTATTGACGGCGGATTTCAATGAAATCCTGTCGGCAGAGATTGGAAGACTTGAAGAGGATCTTGGGATAACAATTTTTCAGTACGATTTGTTTAGTTTTGTGCAAGGCGCAATTGAAGATCCCGCATCTTTAAGCCTTGTCAATGTGACGGATCCTGCATTTTCTAATGGGGTCGTAGTTCCGAACCCGGATGAATATCTCTATTGGTGGGCGCTATTTGGAAAGAGCCACGCTTCGCTTCTTCCTGGAAGATGTTGAGGGCCTACCGTCGGGACCTATATCTCTGTTTCATGCCATCACGGATAACAGCAGGCTCCAGAAAATTTCACACTACGAAGATGTCGCCTATAGCGACACACTGCTCGATCTCGTGCATCCCACGGACGCAGGACAGGCATATTACGAGGTCGATGTGACCGAACTGGTGCGTGCCGACTATGCGGCGGATGGCACAAGGACACAAAGTGCCTTCCGCTTCCAGGTCGATGGAGTGGCAATGTTCGATGACGACCAATCCAATTCCTATCGATTGACGATGCCAGGTGGCGAGGCCAATCAACCACAATTGGTACTGACGTTTGTACCCGAGCCGAGTACGGTATTCGGAGTTTCAGTGTGTATCGTATTCGGGATGTGGCTTGCTACGCGTCGACGTGTGGCTTTTCCAATCCAAAAATTATAGGCTATAGGAGCGGCAGGTCTCCTGTGAACAGACAAGTTGTCGGATTGGCTCAATTTGGTGAAAACACGATGGATCAATTCATTATCGTCCCCGGAGGGGGACATGGGGAAACGAGGAGACGAAACGAGCGAAACGAGAACTTCTTTTGCATTCTTCACGAATCTACTTCGCCACATCCACCCCCAACGCTTTGGACATGGCTTGGGTCATGAGTTTCTCTGTATACTTAGGCACCCAGCAATAGTGGTCGTTGTAGCCGTCCCTCCAGCATTGGTCGGTGGGGATGTATCCGGTCGCTCCATCACCGAATCCTGCCACCACGACAAACGCATCGGGGCGAATTTTTTGGGCAATGAGCTGGTAACCGACAAACGTTTCGGCCGGCATGATCATGAATTCCGCCGTGTCGCCACCACCGCGGAACTCGAGGCACGGCAGGTCGACCGGCTGGCCTGCTTCTACCCGTTTTAGCCAGCTTAAACCCAAGGCGGCCGATATCCGCCGCCAACGTGTAAGTTTTTTGTCGGCCAGCTGCTGTTTCATGTCCTCGAATGTGAAACCTGGACTGTTTCGCGCACCGAGCACCATGTCGACCACCCGTAGAGTCACTCGGTCCAAAGGCTTGCGTTGCGTGGATCTCCATGCGGCCGCCATACCACGGTAGAGCCGCTCAGCTAGCACGGGCCGGTTTTCCGGCTTGCCGGTGTTGTATTTGCCGACCGTGGTGTCGCCAGAGCAGCCCGTGTAATAAATCTGAAAGGTGTCGGGTGTCTCTTTTTGCAGCCGGTCTCTTGCCATGCCGACAAAATCGGCCGAGACGCCACCCTGCCCGTAGTAGCTCATGGGGTGGACGCTATAGCAGCTCCAAGCCAAAATCGGGCGGTCCCCGTTCCAAAGGCTGACAGTTTTCACCCAGGGATCGATCTCGCCTTCGGGCGCGTCACCCATGTTGCCGCTCTTGCTGCCACGGCCCCAGGTAATTTTTCCCTCGGGGGTAACCAGACGACGGTTGCTGGTAACCTTTTCGACCCTGGCCTGGCCGGTGCCAAAGTGCGTGACTGGCGTGGTCGATTTTAACGAACGACGCAGCGCCGCGGCCGTTCTCTGCACGGCTTTTTCGTGGAATTCGGCGTCACAGTTCGACTTGAACATACCCTGTTCGTCGAGCAGTTTTTGCGCCGTCAGGTCGCAAATCGGCGCGTCGTGCTGATGTACTGTGGCCAGCATCACGCGCTCTCGGTCGGTGCCGGCTGCTTCGGCCAGGGCGTCGCGCCAGCGGTCGTAGGAATCGTTGTTGCACTGGCACCAATCCAACGCCACGGCCACGATGGGTCTGCCTGTTCCCAGCAACACAAACCCCTTGGCAAACAGCGGGTCGACGATCTGTTTGGCATCGGCCACGCCCCCACCCATGCAGGCATGGCCGATGGGAATCGTGATGTCGGCCGAAAATGTTGTTACGCGTAAGTCACCCACGGTTTGGGTGGCGGACGCGCGCGCGGACAGCCAATGGCCGGCAATCGGTACCGTCGATAAAAATGCGAGGATGTCACGGCGGGTGACTGCGCGTTTGCCGGCACTCTTTTTTCGGCGGGTTGGCGGCTTCTGCCCGTAAATGCCTACTCGAAAAATATTCACAATGTTTTACAATGACTCTAATGTGACCACAGGAAAAACCAAAACGACACCTTCGCGATGTGCGGAAAGTACGAAAAAGGAGATAAAGCATTGAAACATGCCGCGGTATCCAGCATTTTGTCGGTATGCATCAATTTGTCAGTATGTTTGTCAAATGCATCGTTCGCACTGGATAATGCACCGAGCGGATTGATGTGTGAGTTGATAGGGAATCCTGAACTTACCGTATTGCGTGACGCCCAACCTGAATTTTCCTGGGTCATGCAGTCTGACACGCGGGGAGATTTCCAGGCGGCGTACCAAATTCTTGTTGCGTCTAATCCTGATAGACTCGCAAAGGACAAGGCAGACGTATGGGATACCGGCAAAGTCGTATCCGATGCGTCTATCAGCATAACGCATGAAGGCGATGCCCTGAAGAGTATGCTGGAAATTTTTGGGGAACATTTCGATGCCCTTGAGGGTGCATAGCCATGTGTGTGGCGTGGCATATACCATTTCTGCTGGCGGTTGTACGTGCAACACCCCGCTTCGCACAACCTGTCGCTGAATCTCAATCTCCGACAGGCCTCCAATTCGTCGATTGGCTCATCATCGTCCTATACGCCGTCGCTACCATTGCGCTGGGGTGGTATTATGGGCGTCACCAACGTAGCACACAGGAATACTTTGTCGCTGACGGCAACATGCCCTGGTTCCTGATAGGTGTTTCTCTTTTTGCGACACTGTTGAGCACCATCACCTATCTTTCCATTCCGGGTGAAATATTGGGAAAAGGCCCGATCTACCTGACAAGTTTACTGGCGCTTCCCGGAGTCTACTGGATTGTTGGTTATGTCATCTTGCCGGTTTATATGAAGTTCCGTCTGACCAGCGCCTATGAACTGCTGGAGATTCGACTGGGCTTAAGTGTCCGCATGCTAGGCGCTTTGATGTTCCTGAGCCTGCGTCTGGTCTGGATGTCACTGCTGGTCTATCTCGCTGCTAAGGCGATGTCCATCATGATCGGCGTGGGAGAGCAGTGGATTCCATTGATCGTACTGGTCACGGGATTTGTATCCGTCCTCTACACTTCGCTCGGTGGATTGCGCGCGGTGGTGATCACCGACCTCATTCAGACCATACTGCTTTTCGGTGGCGCGCTGGCAGTGATCGCCATGATTACGTGGGATCAAGGTGGCCTGGGTTGGTTTCCCCGACAATGGCAGGCGCATTGGGATGCACAGCCACTTTTCAGTTTCGATCCGGGAACCCGCTTGACGGTTTTTGGCACGTTCGTAAGTATTACAACATTTTACGTCTGTACTGCAGCTGGTGATCAAGTATCCGTACAACGGTTCATGGCTACGAAAGATGTGCTCGCGGCACGGCGTGCTTTCTTGACCCAGCTCTGTGTGGCGGCCTTGATCACAACAACCCTTGCCCTGGTGGGCTTGGCGCTCATGAGCTATTTCCAGACGTACCCCGCTGCGCTACCCGCGGAAATAAGCCTTGTGGCCAATGCCGATCGTATTTTCCCCCACTTTATCTCTTTTCATCTACCTCCAGGAATCTCGGGTTTGGTCGTCGCGGCGATGTTTGCCGCGGCGATGTCGAGTATCGACTCCGGAGTGAACTCCATTACCGCCGTGGTGATGACCGATGGTTTTGAACGTTTCGGCTATCAGCCTAAAACTGAAAAGGGACACGTCTTCGCGGCGCGCTGCCTGGCTTTTACCATTGGCGTTATGGTGGTTATCGGCAGTTCCTTGATGGGTAACATTCCTGGAAACATCACCACCATAGCAGGAAAAACCACCAACCTGCTGGTGACACCGATTTTTGCCTTGTTCTTCTTCGCTGTCTTTACGCCGAAGATACGCTCTGTCGCGGTTTGGGTGGGCTGGTTCTTCGGGGTGGCAACCGCTGTACTCATCGCCTTCTCCGGTCCTCTCTTTGGCTTTGACCCGGAGACCGGATATGACCCTGTCAGCTTCCAATGGATCGGTCCCGCTGCCTTGTTGGTCAACATCATCACTGCATATCTCAGCAACCGCTTACTGGATGTCGTCGTAGGGAGGCCGGTTGCATGCGGGTAACGACGAATCATACCTTGAATTGCGATATTCTCGTAGCGGGAGGTGGCGCAGCCGGCGTCCCCTGTGCGATAGCAGCAGCACGCGGTGGCGCAAAAACCGTTCTGGTGCAGGATCG
>JAJRWS010000004.1 GCA_024276705.1 Planctomycetota bacterium
ACGCCGGCCTCCGCCGACCGGTTTGGGCAGTATTTGAATTTTCATCACCACTTTGAATCGATGGGCGACGAGCTGGGGAACAAAATGTGTGCCTTGGTGTCGCTCAATTTTGGTCATTACTTCCTCAAGGAAGGCACCTACTCGGCCATCGGCGCCGAAACAGGGCAAGCCTTGCCCAACAGTCAGGTCTATTACGCGTTTTTGCGTGGAGCAGGCAAGCAGTATGGGGTGCCATGGTTCGGGAACGCATCGGTGTGGAATCGATGGGGCTGGAAGAGTTATGACTCCCAGGGGGAACGGAATGGGGCAACGAAAGGAACGAGCCTGAACTTGCTGAAGCGACTGCTTTACAGCCACATCCTCTACAACTGCGTCTTCGTCGGATTCGAAAACAGCTGGTTCCAGGGCGACGCGCTGTCGCCGATCGGCCGCATGCAGCAGGCAGCGCGGCGCTGGGTGCATGAACATGGCCAGCCAGGGACGATGGTGACTCCGACCGCCGTGATGCTCGACTTCTTCTCCGGCTGGTCTTTTCCGCGGCATCTCTATACGCCACATGCCTACCGGGTATGGGGCAATCTGCCGTACGAACCGGGAGACTATTTGACCGACGGCGTGCTGGACCTGCTTTATCCAGGCTATCAGGATTCCTCCTATTTCCACGATGAGCGCGGCTTCATGACGGCCACACCCTACGGGGATGGAACCGACTGCATCCTGAGCGATGCGCCCGCCTGGCTGTTGCGGCAATACGCGGTGGTGGTCATCGGTGGCCAGTTACGTGGAGGAGCGGAGATTCGCGACAAATTAATGACCTACGTCAAGGAGGGTGGGCGGGTTGTCATCACGGCGGAAAGCCTGAAGAGACTGCCGGGAGGACTTGCTGAGATCCGGGTACGCAACGAGAAAGTATCCCGCGTAGCGGGCAGCGTGGTCGAAATCGATGGGGCCAAGGTGACCGAATCGCAGGCATTCACACTGTATCGTCTCGTTTTACCGGCTCACGCACGGATTGTCGCCCGGTCGGGAGAGATTCCCGCTGCAGTCGAAGTTGACGACGGCAAGGGCCAAGTTCTGGTCCTGGCCAGCCCCGCCGGAATTGGCGCCAACGCAGTGAGTGACTGGAAGTTCGAGAACCGCGTCGACCGGCATCTGGCCACGCCATTTCCGTTGTTGCAGCATGTCCGCTCTCTGTTGGACAAGGTCTTCCATCGGCAGATGCTCTTCGAGGCCGGGTCAGACCTGAGCTTGATCGTCTGCCGGAAGGGCCCCGGGGAGTACACCCTGGGAGTGTGCAACAACCATCTGGAAGCCCGCCCGATGAAGCTCGTCTCCCATTGTGGCCAGATCAAATCGGTACAGGAATTGACTTTAGATCAATCCGAAAAAGGGGCAACCGGTTTTCTGCCGGACGGGTTCGAGGACGCGGCGCTCGGACAGAGCGGCCCAGAGCAGATCGCGGGCGGGGACGTGCGAATTTTTTCAGTGCAGGTAGGCGAGGAGAATGTTATCTAGATCGCGCATCAAGTACCGCCTCGCAATCCGCACGGGCGTTTACTGCCATTACGCAACGTGTCGCGGATCCAAGAGGAGATCCTGTCACGGCCGACTTTTTTCGAACACTTCGACGGCGTAGTGCTTGACTGGCGGTATCTGCAGCGGCGCGAGAAAGGTGCGTTGAAGGCGGAAGCCGCCTGGCTCCGGCGACAAGGGCTTACGCTGGCTGTCGACTTGACTTCCGGTGTGAACCTGTATCCCGACCTGCGTTTCGTTGACAACTCGAAAAAAGAGTATGCGGCAAGCATGGACCTGGTTTTAAGACTGCTGGAAAAGATGGAGATTCTCGGGTCGCATGATTTGATCCTTTCGCTCCATCGACAACCCGAAAACAATTTCACCATCGTGCAAACGCGGAAGTCCTTCGTCGCGACACTCAAGACCTTGTGCCAACAAGCCGACAGGCATGACGTGACGCTGCATTTACGGCTGAGTCCCGGCAAACCGCCGCGGAACGTGCGTGAAGCGGTAATATTGTTCGACCAGGTGGCGGCGGCGAATCTGCGTCTGGCCCCAAGTACGGGCTTGCTACTGGCACAAGATGCTGACGTGAAGGCATTAGAAGGCAAAGTGGGAATGTGGCTCATGAGCGGATCGCGAACCGACATCGCGGGCCAGTTATGGGACGTCCATGCGCCCCTTGCGGAGGTAGCGCAAAAGGACAAACTCGTGAGCTACCTGTCTGTCGCTCCTAAGGCGCGCCTCGTGCTGGATGCGGTATACGGCAATCCAGACGATGAGTACCGGGATGCGCGTGCGCTGGCCGACTTCATACGGCGCGATAACAGTGATTTCCGTAACTGTCAATAATAAAATAGCCTATCCCTGAAATATTTTGAACATAAGGCAACAGAGAAAGTGACTCTCCGTTGTCTCTGTTAGCTCCTGTTCAAATCTTTATTGCGTTAAGTTGATCTGTTTTGGCAATAATGGACATGGGCCGCCACTGGGTGGACCGATATGAAGCGGAGCGTTAAGCAAAACCTCCAGCCACGCACCCCGGATCGCAATGGGTAACACCGACTTTCATATTCCACTCTCTGTTTCTAGCTCTTGCCCACATCCATGCTGGGCGGCTCAAACCGATACTACCCAACCATCCTATATTCCCGCAACAAAGGGTAGTCTCCCAAAAGTGTCCGGCACGATATTTGTTATCAGTTCAGATGTCTTGAGAGGAGCGGAGTGCATCCACGCATCACCCTTAATGTTGAGTAGGACTCCGATAGCCGCGAAGCGGCGGAATCGTCTAGCCGTGGGTGCTAACCCACGGGCTTGCGTGTGCCAAAGCGCTCGAACCGCGTAGCGGTGGCATCAATTTTTCCATGGGCATGGTTACTTATTCGATGTCGCCGCTACGCGGCTTTGTGGTTTTTGAAAACCGAGTCCGTGGGTTTACACCCACGGCTAAATGCTGCCGCCGCTACGCGGCTGTGCCAGTTTTCAAGCAATATTCATCTTGTGCATACCGCAAACCCCGGGCCGAACAGTATTCGGTATTGGGAGCCTCCCCCTTTTTGTGCTGGATGATTTGCAACGCAACCCTATTCTAACTGGAGAATGGCTTCCGCCAGCCTCTTTCGCCGTCTCTCAAGTCGCTTGGCATCCTGATCCCAATCGCCCCAGGTCGGAACGGCCTCCTGGACAATCTCCTCAACGAGTTCTCCGCTCCCACAATCCTCTAACAAAACGAAGTACTCGTGATGTTGTATTTGGCCACGAACGCCGAGATGCGTTCGTCGAAGCTATTCTCAAACCGTACAACTCCATCAGGACCGGCAGGCGGATGGTAACGTCGTGGCAGCGGCGGATTGATCCTGTGGGCAGCCAGCATTGCAATATAACGATTTCCTCCTTAGGATGCAGGCAAAACATTTTGCCCGCGTATCCAGGTCATGGCGGGTGTCAAGTCGTCGTTCCACAGCACGGCATCGGCATCCGCGCCTACCGCCAGATTGCCGGTGGCCGCCAGCCCGGCGGCACGGGCCGGATTGAGAGTGCCCATGGCCCAGATCTCCTCCGGCGGTGCGTCTATCCACTGCAACACATTCGCCATGGCCACGTTCATGGTCAGCGCACTACCAGCCAGGCCGCCGTGCAGCGGATGATTCGGATCGGCTATCCCGGCGCCGTTGCCGGGCTCGACCCGCACCGGATAACCCCACGGTGTGGGATACTCTCCCGGTGGCAACCCTGCGCCAATATTGGCATCCGAGATCAAGGCCACGCCCCGACAAGTTTTCGCCCGGACCGCAAGCTGAATGACGATCGGGTCGACGTGACAGCCGTCGGCGATGAAATCCACGGTGGTATTCGGGTCGACGAGAAATGCCTCCACGGCCCCAGGCGGGCGCACTCCCGGGTCAGCGTCGGGCGGAATGGGAAACACATCGTAGAAATGGGTGGCATGCCGAGCGCCGGCGGCAATCGCCGCTTGCGTCTGAGCCAGGGTGGCGCGAGTGTGCGTTACAAACGGAGCAATACGCAGCGCCCGCAAACGCTCAATGACCGGCAGGATGTTGGGCGTGTCGGGACTGAGCGACATGACCCGAACCCGCTGCCGACAGGCGGCCAGCATTTCCTCCAACAGGCCCAAATCTCCCGGCATCACGTCACAGCCCGCCCCTGGCAGGGCCGTAAACGGCCCTTCCAAGTGCAACCCCGGCATCTTCGCACCCTCAACACGATCGAGTGCAGCGGCCAGATCCGCGAGTGCAGGCAACATCTCCTTGCCACGTTTTGGCACAACCGTGGGCAAAACTGTTGTGACGCCAAACTGCGGAAAACAGTTGGCCACAGCCAATAAATCGTCGGGACCGTTGTCGAAGTTGTAACGCAAGATGCCATGCACGTGCACGTCGACCAGGCCGGGCGTCAACAGTCGTCCCTCTCCCAGGATGACCTGATCACCTGGTTCCGCCACCTCGGCATCGAGGGCCATCACCACGCCGTTCTCGAAACGGATGTTCGTGCTGGCCATGCGCACGCCAGGAAACACGGCCCGCACATTGTCAATAAATACACCCATATTGGTTTCTCCGTGCTGTTTGTTCTTAATGGTTTTCTTGAGGCCATAACGACGGTGAAAGCCGATCTTGCTCCCGTGCCATGCGTGCCGCCCCAAAGGCTGGCGAATCGGCATCGATCCGGTGCAACGGTTTGCCGAGACGCCGCCGCAAGCAATCCCTCCACGCTCCCGACCTGCTGCCGCCACCGGCCAACAACAGCCGTTTATTGTTCGCGGAGGGCTGCAAACGCTCCAACATTGCAGCCATCCGCTCAACCAGCGAGAGCAGCACGGCCCGTGCCTTATCGGCTTCGGTGGTTCGTGGTGTGGCACCGACCCAGTGGCCACTGCCCGCCGGTCCATCGGCCACAAAACGGACACCATCGCAGTCCGTCGATCCGCGGGTAGCGGCGCGGTCGAAAAGAGCCTCGCTCTCGCAGCCCTCCAATACGGTTCGCGCCCAATGGACCGTTCCCGCACCGTGGTCGTCGGCCACCAATTGGTAATAGCGTTCGCCCGGATAAGGCCCACGAATGACGCCGGAAGTGGAGGGGGGTTCACGTTGGCAAACCGCATAGACGACTTGAGCAGTGCCTAGGGAAATGAGCAAGGCATCCTGCTCGTGGATACCCGCGCCGTAGGCGCCTGCCGTCTGATCGTTGCCAGCCAGCACCAGCGGAATACCCGGCGGCAATCCGTAACGGGCCGCAGATTTTTTCGTAGCGCCTGCGACACTCCCTATCTCCGCCAATGCCGGCAGATTGTATTCGCGAATTCCGCAGGCATGCAGCGCCTCGTTCCACCAGCCGCCCTTCCGCAACGAATAGAGCCCGCTCATCGCGGCCAAGTTGGTGTCGACCACCGCGTTGCCGGTCAGCTGCAGGACAAACCAGGTGGGTAGCATGAGCACCCGATCGTCCGCGCCGACCAAACGGCCCGCGGACTGCTCCTGCAACCAGGCGAGCTTCGCGACCATCAATAGAGACAAACACTCGCAGACACTGCAATGCTCTCCGAAGTCGGTCAGCGCGACGGTCTCCTTGTGACTTTCTCCGACCCGCGCATCTCGCCACGAAATAAATGGAATTCGGGCGGCATCTACAGCCGAGCGAACGGTGAATGTTTGAGCCTGACTGGCGATGGCAATGGCATCCAGTTTCTCCGCTTTGACCGATCCGCTGGCGAGAGCACCGGCGATGACCTCCCGAAACGCTGCTTCCGTTTCGGGCACCGGCATTTCAACGCGATCCCCCGCACCCGGGACGTAAACGACCGGCGCCGCCCCTTTACCACGCAACACCAGCTCGCGGTCGAACAGCGCCGCCTTGAAAACGGTGGAACCAAGATCGAGACCAAGAATCATAATATCAGTAGTTCCAAGAATGGCCGATGAAGCCGACCCGGCGGGCGTGCCAGCAACTAAAAACGTCGGTTTTCGGGCGGCTTATCAGCTTGTCTCACCTAAGGGCTAAGTGGCAATTGGGAAGCACTGAATATGTGCTTATCTCTCCACTTCGACCCAGTTCCCATTTTCGGCGGCCCGGCGGCAGCAGTCCATAAGATTCTGGATGTAAACGCCCTGGGCCAGGCCCGGATTTCCGGGTTTGCCCGCGGCAACGTCAAAGAGAAAATTCGCCAGGCAGGCCATGTGGCCTCGCATCCAGCCGATGGCAGCCTTGGGAGTGGGAAAGCCGGTGGCTGGGGCCGGATAACGCTGCCCGCAGTCCACCCGAGTCCAGCCACGCGTCCCGCCACAGGGACTGGTGGCGGCACTCTGGTCCCATATTTCCAGGTGATGGGGGTCCATGCCGTTATAACGAAGGGCGCCTTTCGAACCATGAATCTCAAACCGCACTTCATCCTCGCTGCCGGTAGCGATCTTGGTCGCCTCTATGTGTCCCAAAGCACCATTGGCCATGCGGGTGAGGAGCATGACACAATCTTCCACTTCAACTGGCAACATGCGCTCCGGTTGGTCCGGCGCGGGACGCTCGGGGTAGGCAATCGATGTCGCAGCCGTCAACTGGGCATAATCTCCTACTAGAAAATGGATAAGATCAAGCACATGCGATGCCAGGTCCGGAATCACTCCACCCCCAGCCTCCGCCGAAAGCTTCCACTTGAGGGGGGCCCGAGGCTCGACACTCCCCGCATGCAGGTAGCAGCAGCGATACTCAAGCACTTTCCCCAGAAAACCTTCCTCAATCAACTGCCTGGCCCGCTGGGTAGCCGGAAAAAAACGGTTTTGCAAGGTCATCTGCGCGGTTCCACGATAGGCGGGCAGGGCGGCGGCAACCTCCTTTGCCTCGGCCAATGTCGCAGTCAGTGGCTTGTCGCAGTAGATATGCTTACCGCTGGCCAGTGCCGACAGCAAGGCGTCTTTATGCAGATGGTTGGGCGTACAAATATGGACAATCCCAATGTCGGGATTTTCGGTGATTTCTCGATAGTCCGTTACAGCGTGCGGCGCCCCGATCATCTTCGCCCCAGCCCGGGCCGTCTCCAACCGACTGGTGCAGACATGCGAAAGAACCGGGCGAAAAGGAAGAGGCTGGTAGTACATGGGCAAGTTGTTGTAGCCAAAGGCATGAACCTTGCCAATAAAACCAAAGCCGATAAAGCCAACCTTCTTTGTTTCCATGAAAATATTTCCTGAGTTACAGGGTTACCTTGTATCGCTCTCTGCTCTCTGCTCTCTGCTCTCTGCTCTCCGCTCTCCGCTTTATAAACCGTTGCCTAACTTGGCCGCCAGCGCCAAGGCGGCATCCACCAGGATGCGTCCCGATTCCGGCGCGAACACCGCATTGGTCGCCTCGTAGCCGCCATTTGCGGCTGCTTCGGGGGTAACAATGTAGCCTTGCAATTCACCATTCACCAAGGTGATTACGAAGGTGCGCTGTGGCGATCGGCGTTTAATTTCCAATCCGTATTCGGTGAAACACTCGCCCGGCAACCCAACAAGGAGTACTTCACCGATTCGCAAAACCTGAATTTCGATGGGCCGGTAAGCGCAAAGCCTGGACTCGAGTTCGCCCTCCGCTTCGGCCTGAGCCAGAGCCACCGTCCCTTCCGCGCCGAACACGGCGCACTCAGCGGTACGGATTTCAGCTCGCGGTGCATGGTCACGCTGCAACTGCTCATAGCGCTCACGGTATTCCGTCAACAAGCGATTGGCATCTGGCAAGTCGCGGATCGAGTTGCGCGGCAGTTCGACTTCGACCAACCGGCTGTCGACCTGGACCATCCCCTGCCATGCATCGCCGGCCACCCGGTCCAGGCTCCGGCAAACCGCGGCGCCGAGCTTGCGGCCCAGCCGCTCGGCCTCCGCAAACGTCTGGCTTTCGACATAACGACGTGGGCTCTGGTTACCACTCGGCCCGGTAAGGTAGACAATCGGTATGGATTCGCCCAGGCGCTCTTGAATATGGTGGCGAGTATAGTAGGGAAAATCGGCGGAAACCAGCGTCGAGTCCTCATGCAGAACGGTAGGATGCATGCCATAGGTCACCGCCATGGCCAGCATTTCTTGATCCTGTAAACTTCGCAAAGCCAGGATGCCACACTCCGGATCGGTGATCCCCTCCTCGCACAGCCGGTTACCGCCGACCCCCGTGGCATCGGCGCTGGCCCAAGCCAGTTCGGCCGGGACTGCCGCCTGGGCGGCCGCGACCGTGGCCTCTACCAATCGGGTTGCCACCAGTTCCATAAAAGCTGGGTCGGGAGCGGGAATGGTCGCATCGTTCTGCCAGCCAATCAGCCGTGAGGTAACCGGTCCTGAGTGCGTGTGCGTACAGCCAATAAAAACTCCCGACTCGCTGCAACCCACGGCTTCGGCCACGCGCCGGCGCAACTGACGGGCAACTGGCGGCTCGATCATCAGCAGATCGAGCGCTGCCAGCACGATCAACGCATCGGCCCTTTTCAGCACCAGAACCGTGGCCAGCAACGGGTCATGAACACCCGTGGAGATTCGCTCGACATGCGGATAGCCATAAAGGGCCGTGGGCCTGGGCGGCGAAATCTCACGATACGCCGCGCCGGCCTGAAAGCTCCGCGACCCCGCTGTGGCGGTCCCCTTTCCATCCTTCTCAGCCGCCATAACCCAACTCCCGTTCGGTTTCACCGATCGCTTCATCGATCATGTCGAGTCCCTTAAGGAGAACTTCGTCCTCCATGACCACCGGCGGGCTCATGCGCAAGATGTGGCCGGCGGGGATCCAGGCCAGGCCTTTGGCAAATGCTTTCTGGTAGACCATAACTCCGGCTTCGTCCAGCGGCTCTTTCGTGGCCTTGTCCTTGACCAGTTCGATGCCCATCAGGCAACCCTTGGCCCGCACATCGCCAACGATCGGATGTTCGGCTTTCATCCGGGTCATGCGTTTGATGGCCAACTCGCCAAGGTGCAAGGAACGCTCATTGAGCTGCTCTTCTTCGATGGTTTCAATGCTGGCCAGGGCAGCGGCACAGGCCATGGGGTTACCGCCGTAACTGCTGGAAGCGGAAATCGACTCGAACGATTCCTTGTACGGTTCACGTACGGCCACGCAAGTGACCGGGAATCCATTGCCGAACCCTTTGCCCAGCGTGACGATATCGGGCACCACATCCCAATGCTCCATGCAAAGCCACTTGCCGGTGCGCGCCATGCTGGTCAGCACTTCGTCGATCATCAGCAAAATTCCATGCCGGTCGCAGAGTTGGCGCAGCTTCGGAAAGAAATCGTCCGGCGGCATAACCGAACCGCCCCAACCCTGGATCGGCTCAAGTACAAAACCGGCGACCTGGCCCGCAGTCCCCTTGTCGAGATATTCTTCGTAAAACTGAATGTACCGGTCGGTGTCGATGCAGCCGTCCTCCTTGGTCCACATCGGCCGGTAGACATTCGGATGTGGAACCATGTGGAAGCCAGGCGCCCGGGTTGGACCATACACCTTCGAGCGGATATGCCCGAGCGAAACACCACCGTAGGTTTTGCCATGGTAGTCGTAGAAGCACGAAATCATTTCGTGCTGCCCGGTGGCTGCGCGCAGCACGCGCTGACCCGCTTCGACCGCCGTCGTGCCGGAGTCGTAGAACTGGAATCCGTTCAGGTCGCCAGGCAGAATCTCCGCCAGTTTCTCCACCAATCGGGTCTTGATCGGAGTCGTGAAATCGTGTGCGTTCATCAACTGGCCGGCCGCGTGCTGGACCGCTTCAGTCACTTTGGGATGGCAATGTCCCAAGGTAGCCACGTAGATACCGGACGAAAAATCGATGTAGTCATTGCCGTCCACATCGCGCAACACGCAGCCATGGCCCGATTCAAACGTCACCGGAAAAAGCTTCACCTGGCCGCTCAAACCTTTGAAATATTTCGTGCAGCGCTGGTGCCACGCATTCGACTCTGCCCCCGGTGGCATGACCACGATGTTTGGCACTTTGGCCAGATCGACATGCGCCCAATAGGGTTTGGTCTCAGTAAGCATGCTGTCTCCTATCCTTGTTTTCTGGGTTGATGATTTTTCCGGACCAGAATGATTTTCGTTCCAAGTTTCCGTATGCCGCGCCTTTTCACAACCGGAATTTTCCCGTCCGTGAACAGGGTAGTACCTTCCTGCAAACGTCCCGCAACGGCCAATGCCCGCTGGTCGAATTTCGAACCGTCAATGCAGGCAAATGCGCAATCCGCCTGTCGCTGTGCGGCGCGGGACAATGCCGCTGTGGCCAGGTCGGCGGCAAAAAACTCGCCCGTGATCAAATTGAGCGCATCTCCGCCGACAATGGCCAGATCAAAATGCCATTCTAGCAATCTGGTCAGACCGATGTCACCGGTCAGGTCGGGGCTGCATCGCCCCAGCACGCCACCTGGGATAACAACTTCCAGCGTTTCGGCCCCGAACAGTTCGAAGGCCGCCGGTAAATTGTTGGTGAACACCCGCAAGTTCCGCCGATGCTGCCGCAGCAGACGAGCCACCATCGCACACGTGGTACCGGTGTCCAGGTAGAGACTGCTGCCATCGAGCACTTGCCCCACCACGGCTCGGGCAATCGCCTCTTTTGCATCGCGATGGCGCTGCTCTTTTTCCTGGAACGGCAACTCCGGAACATGGGGCGTCCGCAAGACGCAACCTCCGTGCGTCCGGGTCAGAAGTCCCTGTTCCTCAAGAATGTCCAGATCCCGGCGGATCGTCATGCCGGTCACTTCGAAACAAGCGGCCATTTCCTCGACACTCAACCGGCCCCGATCCAACAGCATCTCCACTAGTAGTTCGCGACGTCGAGTCATGGCAGCATGGTCCTGATATGTTATTTATGAACATATCATGTTTCATATCTAACACAAGCCGAATTCCTTGAAAATCATCCAAAGCTGGACAACCAACCCAATCCTGTCGGTCCCGCCTTTATCGAGACGCGTCTTGCATCCACTACCATGGGTTGGGGAAAAACATTTTGCCGATTGCCTGGCCTCCGATATTACCATTTCTTGACAATGTTCCAGCACTTGTTCATACTTAGCATCCCAGATAATAATGAACCAGATAATAATGAACCATGCCTGCCACCGAATCGTTTGGCACTGAGTCGTTCACGCTTCACGATTAGGACTACACCGCGTTTATCGCGTTCTTCCTGGGGCTCTCGGGCGTTGGCTATTGGGCGGGGCGAAAAGAGCGTGGCGGGACGACGGAATATTTCCTGGCCGGTAAGCGGTTGCCCTGGTACTCAAGCGTGATCACCTGGTGGGCCCTGTTTGTCCTCCTGGTGGCCGGCCTGCTTATCACCTTCTCCGGTTTCATCATTCCAACCGGACCAACCCAATAGAGCAAAGGAAAAGCAGCATGGCAAACTCCAGTTCACGACGTTCGTTCTTGCAGGCCATCGGTCTTGGCGCCGCCACCCTCGGGGTGAGCGGAGCGGCCCGGGCCGAACAGAAAAAAACTAAAATTCAGGGCTTCGAGGAAACACCGATCACTCCAGGCGTATCGAAAGGTTGGACACCCGTTTCCGACCGCAAGATCCGTGTCGGCATTGTCGGCTATGGCGTCTGCCGCTTCGGCGCGGCGTTCAGCTTCCAGGACCACCCCAACGTCGAAGTGGTGGCGGTGAGCGATCTGGTCCCGAAGCAGTGCGCCGGCCTGGCCAAGGTGTGCCGCTGCGAAAAGACCTACCCCTCGCTCGAAGAACTGGTCAAGGACGACTCGATCGAAGCCGTCTTCGTAGCCACCGACGCGCCAAGCCACGCCCGGCACTGCATCGATGTGCTGCGACACGGCAAACATGTCGCCTGCGCGGTACCGGCCGTCTTCGGGTCGCTGGAAGACGCCAACAAGCTGTTCGAGGCGGTCAAGACGAGCGGCCTGAAGTACATGATGTTCGAAACGTCTTATTATCATGCCGATGTCCATGCCATGCGGCAGATCTACAACGCGGATGGATTCGGCCCACTGGTCTACTCCGAGGGCGAATATTACCACTACATGGAAAAACCGATTCCCTCATACAGAAACTGGCGCGTCGGCCTGCCGCCGCAGTGGTATCCGACCCACTCGAATGCCTACTACGTGGGAGTGACCGGTGGCAGCTTCACCGAAGTTTGCGGCATGGGCATGCCAAGCCGAGTCGACCACCTGCGGCCGGAGAACAACCGCTACAAGAACCCATTCGGTACCGAAATCTCGCTGTTTCGCACCAGCGAAGGGGGAATGTCACGGATGGCCGTCAGTTGGGATACGCCGGGCGACCATGGAGAAAAAGGTCGAATTCGGGGTCAGCAGGGCTCGTATTACGGCAAGTATCAGGGGCTGATGAAACAGCTGCCCAATACAAGCCGGCCACCCCTTCCACCCGGCGTCCAACCGGGTGGCCATGGCGGTTCTCACGGCCAGCTCATGAACGAATTCGTCACGGCGATCCTCGAGGACCGCAAACCGCTGGTCGACATCGCCCAGGCGCTCAACATGACCGTCGCCGGCATCGTGACCCACCAGTCGGCCTTGAAGGATGGCGAAACGATGAAAGTGCCTCAGTACAAGCTATGACCCTCGTGGATGTTCACCGGGTGGAGTCACGTACCACCCGCATAGCGGCTGGCTTGAGGAAGGCTCCTCAAAGGAGCCAGGAAGAGAATATCGTACTCGTACTCAGCAAAGCGGTACTCGTACTCGAACTCGACTGGGAAGCAAGGTCGGTCATCATCAATATCCATGGCCTCTTGTTTCTGTTGCATGCAATGGTTCCAGTCGAGCACGAGCACGAGCACGAACAATATCACTACGGAACTGTCAAACTCCGCTCCGGATTCCGACGCGGAGACCCGCAGTACCTCTCCTGCCTTCGTATTGTGGGTGAAATAGCCAAAACCGGAACTTACGGTGCAGTACGAAATCGTGGTGACTTGGGATTGCCCCAGCGCGGTCGTGCGTGCCTGTAGAAATAGCTTCTTGGACACGACTTGATCCTTGGGATAGTAGAGGCAATCACAGCCATCGTTGTTGGCTACAAATCGTCTCTTGTGTGCCAACTCTTTTGGCAGGCGGCTTATCCAGCCGCCGCCGGTCGGTACGCCAGGCGATAAATTTTGCAGCAGCAAAATTGCTCTAGATGTTTTCTCATTGAAACATTCCTTTTTTTGCTGGAATAAAACGACCGTACCACGCCATTTCCTCCTGCGTCAACTAGCGGAAATGGTTTTCCATGAACATGAGTTTTCCGCGTCTGGACAAATCCCATGAGCCCTCTTACGATCAGGATCATTGGAGGCCGGTAAAGCATCTGCCGAGTCTGTGCAAAAACCATAAAGGCCCATAAGCATCACTCTCGCTTTTTCCGTGGAAAATTGATATGCATCTTTGCTCTTTCTTTCGTGCATCCGGCGTTACCTGGCTACTCCTCCTTTCGAGTATGCTCCCCGCGTATGGCAATCAGACCGAGGCGATCACCCCCAAAGAGGTAATTCGTTTTTTTCAAGGCGACAAGATGGTGGGGCTTTACACGTGGCTACAACGGTCTAAGCATGAAGATCCGGACAAGGTCCTGAGCATCAGGGATGGCGTTCTCCACTTCACCGGCGATGGCAACGGCTACCTGGCTACCAAAGCAGACTACCGGGACTACCACCTCGTCGTCGAATATCGCTGGGGCGAAAAGACCTATGGCGACCGCAAGACATTAGCCCGTTCGTCCGGTGTTTTTCTCCACGGTAGATCGCCCGACGGCGCCTACGAGGGCCAATACATGGCGGGGCTGGAATGCCAGATCATCGAGGGTGGCACGGGCGATTTTGAATTCCTGCCCGGAACGAATGCCGATGGGAGCAAAATTCCTCAGTCGGTATCGGTCATCGTGGAAACTGCCGAACAGAAGGATTACGCGGGACAGCCAACCTGGAAAAAAGGTGGAAAGCGCGTCGGTTTAGCGGACAGGCACGGCTATCGCGTCAGTTGGTTTAACCACGATCTGGAGTGGAAGAACGTAACCGGCTATCAGCCTGAAAACGATCTCGCCAGTCCGGGCAAGGAGTGGACCCGGCTCGATATCATCAGCGCTGGCGACCACGTCCAATATTATGTCAATGGCATCCTGGCGAACGAAGCGTTCGACGTAAAACCGTCTTCCGGAAAGATTTCTCTCCAAGTCGAAGGGGCGGAGATGGACTTCCGCAACTTCGAGCTGCATCCACTCAACCAAAAGCCGGTAAAATGACCAAGGGCTGAAAGAGACAGACCGCTTATCACGAACCGTAACCAACATTCCTCCGATGGAACACATCATGCAGTACCACCACACGGGCGTCGTCACCGATCAAAAGCAACCGGAAGAAGTCTACGTCGAAGCCACCAAGGTCTGGGTGACAAATCCCGAGGATCACCCGTACCGAATCGAGTTCCTGCGGTTCGAGCCCGACACACCGGTCGAGTCGCCGGTCAAGGACCATTGCCATATCGCCTACACGGTAGACGACCTCGAAGCGGCTTTCAAAGGCAAGAACATCGTACTCGGCCCGTTCGATGCGCTTGACGGACTGCGTGTCGTGTTCATTGAAGAAAACGGGGCCGTGATCGAGTACATGCAGTTCAGCGAGGGCAGAACCGAGATCTCCTAGCAGTCAAGACGCCGTTATTATCCCGAGAAAACCTCCGGCTCTGCCGGAGGAGCCTCGCCACCTTGGGAAGGGCACCAAACGCCCATCTTAGGATCAGCCGACCAATAAATGTCGTTGTTCGCTCCGCGAACTTACGTTTTGTTCGCAGCGAACAACGACTATGCGACAGTTATTGTTTGGCCGTTGCTAACCCCTATAGAGTGAAGGCATCCCTTTGATCACGATCAAGCCGCATCACTTCGTCGACATCCTGACGGCACTCGGAGACGGACTTGCGGAGTTCCAGCCGCATCCCTATGGGCACGCCGTGCATACGGTTGCAGAGAAACTCCTTGGCAATCGAGAGATAGTCCTCTGCATTGAGCTGGGAGCTGATGACATCTGCTTGCCCTGCCGCCACAATATCAACGGGCTCTGCGATGATATAATCGACATCTCATTCAGACCCCAGGCTCCCGAATCGAAGCGAGAATACAATCTCCTCATCGACCGGCGTTGGGCTCATCGAATTGGCCTCCAACAAAACGACCAGTTGACGGCTCGAGAGCTATGTTTGCGTTTGCGAGATTGTACCGACAACATTGAAGATATCTACCGGGAGACGCCTTCCGACAGAACAGCAGACAGGCAAACGCGGTTGGAGAAGGGAATCGCGAGGTTTCTGCAGTAAGCATCGTCCAATCATTTAATGTCGTTTTCATTTCTGTGCTGAACACGTTTCTTGCTTGTACAAGCAATGAATTTTAGCAACCACGAAAGAAACGAAATGACCCGAAAAAATCAACCCGGCAGTCAGAAATCGCTTCCTCATCTATTCTGGCGATGAAGAACAAACCATAGGCTCCGTTCAACTGAGATCTTACAACCATCTAGGCGACATTTAGAGCCTATCCCAGAACCTCTTGCGGGCATTGCTGGCATAGGAGCTTTGCAGGTTCTGGGATTAGGCTCTTAGAGTAGCCATTCGTTGCCAGAGGTCACGAACGTCTACCCCGGCTCTTCCCACGCGATCCAAGCAGCACCAGGCTACCGAGTCCCAACAGCAGGATCGATGCCGGTTCGGGGACGCCTTGCGCGGCCGCAACCGCAGCCGCGCCCAGGAAGTATTTATCCAGGAGATAATTCTGCACCAAGGCCTGCTCGGCAGTGGTGAGGATGTCGTCGTAGACCAGGAATTCCGCCAAAGCTCCGTCCAAATATCTGGCACCATGAAT
>JAJRWS010000689.1 GCA_024276705.1 Planctomycetota bacterium
CATCAAGACCGACCTTGCGACGGACGCGTTCGCGAACCTCCGACCAAGGAGAAGCTGTCATTTGACCTTCGTCCAGCGTCTTGGAACGCCGCTGTGCTTCGCTAAGCCAGGCATCATTCGGTCGAGTCCAATCCTCTGGCGATATTGAGTCCCACAGTGCGTGAATGAGTTGTACTCGCTCACTCGATGGCAGGCAATGTGCGGCATTAATAATATCATTAAGAGTGGTCATCATTGTATTGTAGCCTTGACGATAGCCCAAGAAAAGGGTTGCCCTGCCAACGAGGTTTCCTGTGACAGGTAGCCGCAAAGTCTGCTCGTGGGCTTGTGGGGTCAGTGGGCTTGTGGGGGTCAGGGGCTTATGGGGTCAGAGCTTGAATAGTGATTTACGAAGGTTTTTTTCCAGTTTCTCTACGGTGTGTAGAAGTTGTTGATTGCCCGACTCATGGCACACCAGAACAAGCACATTCGGGCAGCGATTGAGTATGCTGTATCGAACGGCTGGGCGTATGTCGAAGGTGGTAAAAGCCACAAAAAGGGTGTGCTGAGATGTCCAACGGCCAAGGGGGCTGCATTATCAACGTCTACGGGACACCTCGGAACCCGGAAGACCACGCCAAACATATTCGTCACGAAGTCGACAAATGCACTCATCACTAAAGCGGGAGCCCTGATGACCAAATATGATTTTCGCGTGATCATCGCGAACCACACGACAGCCACCGAAGAGATGGCCAACGCCATTTATGAAGCTGGAGGGGACGATGCGACGGTCTGTTCTCGCGACGGTGCTGCATTTGCCGTGTTCACCCGCGAAGCGTCCAATATGGATGAAGCAATTTCGTCAGCGCTGCGCCAATTGGTCGCGGCGGGATATCCGGCGAGCCAAGTCGAAATTGACCAGTTGGAAAGCCTTGTTTCGGGGTGAGTTCATACTGTTTTCACGTCAGCCTTGTCACACGCTGATTTCGGCTGCATAACGATCTGCGCAGGGGGACACTTTCTATCCCTTTGCGCAGTCTACGTGGCGGCACGTCTCTTCAGAAGATATTGATCTTGTCCAAACTAAGGGTGGTCCGATCGGTTCGGTGATGGATGCGATTCGGGCCAAACTCGATCCGTGGCTCGGTAATCCAAGACGTGATCGAGGACCGGGCATCGTCACACTTACCTATCGCTCCCTTTCAGGAAATGTCTTTTATGCAGGGCTCCAAGGATGCTAAGATGAAGGGGCTGTCTCGATGCATCACCATGGATTGCGCTGGGAGCCTATCGGATGACAACTCTTCATCAAGTACAACGTCCACCGCATACTCGTCGGCTGCGGATCGAGCCGCTGGAGGCTCGGCGGCTGCTGGCGGTCGTGACGGTCGACACGGAGCTGGATGTGATTGATTTGGGCGATGGTGTCACCTCATTGCGCGAGGCGATCTTCGCCACTAACACCGTGCCCGGAGCGGATGAGATCGTGTTCGGTTTTGGCCACGATGGGCCGGCGACGATCTTGTTGGAGGAGGGGGAGCTGGAGATAACAGATGCGTTGACCATCACGGGCGATGGGCCAGATCTGCTCACGATTGATGCCCAGCAACAGTCGCGGATCTTCAACATTACAGCGGGTGAAGGGGACTTCACGTTTGCTGGGATGACGCTTACCGGCGGGAAGACAGCTGGTAACGGTGGTGCAATTCGGTCGAAAGTAACGGGGAGTCTGACGATCCAGAATAGTGCTGTAAGCGATAATGCTTCAACGAGGTCTGGAACCCATGGCGGCGGTATTTTTGCTCTTGGCAACATGATGGTCGCCTCCAGTACGATCACAGGAAACTCATCAGATAGGCACGAAGGAGGCGGCATTTCCGGCTACAACATAACAGTGTCCACTAGCACAATCACAGGCAATTCAGCATTCTTTGGCGGCGGCATTGCTGGCTACAACGTGAAAGTGACCTCTAGCACAATCGTAGGCAATTCGGCAGTCGATGGCGGCGGCATTTCCGGCTACAACGTGAAAGTGACCTCTAGCACAATCGCAGGTAACTCAGCCGAGTATGGCGGTGGTATTTCGGGCGGCAAAATATCAATCACCTCCAGCACAATCACAGGCAACCTAGCTAGATTCCGCGGTGGTGGTGGGATCTGGACACGTTTCGACAGTTTCACGGCAGTACTTTCCCACACAATCGTTGCCGACAACTCTCGGGTAACAGATGGCAACCCACCAGTCCCTGACGATCTGGCAGGCAACGGCATCTTTGAACTTGGCTACAGTCTTGTGGGTACAGCTGTAGGTGAAATCAACACAACTCCTGGCACGATCAATTACTTCGGCATCGATCCACTGCTCGGCCCACTCGCCGACAATGGCGGCCCCACCCAAACCCACGCCCTCCTGCCTGGCAGTCCTGCCCTCGACGCGGGGGACCCCACGATCCAGCAAGACCCGAATCAGTTCGATCAGCGTGGCGAGCCGTACCTGCGAGTTGCCGATGGAAACCTGCCGGATGACATTGCCATCGACATGGGAGCCTACGAAGCCCAGATACCACCCTCGGCCGACTTCGACGGCGACGACGATGTGGATGGCATCGACTTCCTGGCGTGGCAACGCGGGTTTGGCACCACTGTTGGAGCGACCCGGCCCGACGGCAACAGCGACGATGATGAGGATGTCGACGCCAGCGACCTGGCCGCCTGGCGAGTGTCGTTTGGCAACGGCGGTGTGTTGGCCGTGAACGCATCCATCGTTGCCCCTGCCGCTCTATTGACAGCCACCACTTCGCCGCCCACGTCGCCACAGACATTATCTTCGGCCGAGCTGATCGACGCAGCCCTCGCCCTGGCCCTGGCTGAACAACGTGCCCAGCCCTTGGAAAATACGGTAGTTGCCGACAGCAACCTGAACCTGGAGTCTCGACACGGTACGGTCTCCGCATTGAACGCCCCACGGTCTATCGTCACGCACACAGGCACATCTGCCGATCCGATTTCGGCTGACGAGGACGGACAAGAGGAGAATGGTTACCAGGATAAAGTGGTGGATAAGGCGTTGGAAAGAGTGTTCTGGTGAAATGAGACCTCTCCGGCAGAGCCGGAGGTTTCCATATCGGGTTTCACTCGGGCAGCAGTGCCACGAGCGAATTCCCTCGATGGTCGATCGCATCCGGGTATTGGTCTCGGATTTCATCGAACCGTTTTTTTGCTTTCCTGGGCTGGTTGTGGCTAAGGTAGTCTTGCCCGAGCAAGAACCGTGCATACGCGCCTACCTGTACCCCGTCGCCGTAGAAACAATCGCCAAATTGCTCAATGGCATGCTGCAGGTGTTGGATTTTTTCTTTCCCGTGGCTCATCTGCCCAAGGTAAAGGATGGCGCAGCCCGTACGGTTTGCTTTCCCGTATTTCTGCACAAGCGTTCGCAAGCTTTCCCGTGCCTGTTCGGTTCCCCACTGTTTGTTGGCCACCTGGTAAAGCGATTCGATCGACCGCAGTTCGTCCCGGGTATAGTTCGTGCTGTCTTGCCGCATGCGTTTTCGGGCTCGTAGTTGCTGCGCGGCCCGAAGTTGCTCCGTCTTGGCCTTTGCGATCGACGGCTGCAAAGATTTTACCAGCGAGGTGAGCCGTGCTTCGAGTGCAGCCACCCGGGCCTTGAGCTCATCGAGTTCACTGGCCGAGCATAAGGCGGGAGATGCAAGAAGCCAGGCTGTGAAGAATATGGATGGTAGTTTGTCGGTTTTCATGGGAAGGTTCTCGTATTCAAGTCCAGTACGAATGAATGTAAACATGTGAACACACCACCAACCACGTCAGGGTTAGATACCCCAATACTAGGATTACTCCGAAGATCGCTCCTCGCTGAGCTCGGACGAGACATCCTGAACTATCGTAGCCAATACTGAAACGGGCAACGGCAAACGATATCATGAGGCTCATGAGGATTCCATCGATGGGTAGGAGTTCAACATCATGGAGGGCGAAAAAATTCGTATCACTTCACTGGTATTCACAATATTTTTAAAAATCATTCTTCCCCCATAATTCTGCCAGCTCCAAACAAGCAGAATCCTGTGTAATACAAATAATACGTAGCAGAATCATGGGGGCAGAATCATAAAGATAATGTGCTGTAGGAGTTACAGTATTTTTCTGGATTCGAGTGAAATATTACAAAAATGCTATATAAAATCCAAAGCTACGGCTGCGCCGCAGCACTCCATATTATGGAGTGCGACAGCGCAGC
>JAJRWS010000690.1 GCA_024276705.1 Planctomycetota bacterium
AGCGAAGGCCAGCAAGGTCCCTGTTATCTTGGAAAACGGACACTAACCTTCCAGCGGCGGAATGAAAATGCCCCAGGATGGAAACCCCAACGAGTGAATCTCGCGTAATTCGTTCACTCGCTTGCGCTTCGGGCTTGTATTGGACTTAAAGTGGCGCCGTCGAGTTAGGGAGTTAGCGAGTTAGGGCCACTCCTTCGGGGTTTCCGGTATTATTTCCACGTTACCCGGGGTTTCGTTCCACTCGTTCCTCGCTTCACTTCACTCCGGGCTGGAATAGGGATGTCCCTTCGGGACTGAAATGAAAACACCTCAGGAAGCCAGTGCCGGAGCGGGGTGGCCAAGGGGTGTAACCGGCGTCACGCCAGCAAATTGGGACGTTGGAACGTGTCATTTATCAATTGACAACTCTCTGATCAAGCGGACGGACATTTCCAGATTCCTCGGCGGGTTGCTGGTTACACTCGTGGCTAAGGCTCCTGGTGGCTGGCCTGCTGCCTATCGGCCTCCGTGCGCCTGGGAGCTTTTCTCAGAACGGAATTCGCTTGGTAATCTTACTCGCACCAAGACGGACAGGCCTGGCCGCATTGCTAATCATGGCGGATCACTTCGCAGCAAAGCTTGGAAGCCGGCCTGTTCAAAATGAAGGTCAAATGCGAGAGCTTGAGTTATATTCCGCTGTTGCATGATAACAAAAGAGAGACAGTCGGTGAGTGACCAATGTTTGTCTTCGCGTTGCTGGTGTAGCAATAATCCATCAGAGAATAACGCTTGATTCGAATGGACGAGTTCCCATGATGTGGACGATTGGATTTCCGCAAACGCAGCATGGGCTTTCGGTCGGTCGTTTGGGGCCGAGAGTGCGTTGACCAACTCGCAAATTACATACTCGGTTGTGATGAGTGGCTCTCGCACAGCCTGGGCCCAAATCTGTGCGCGGCGGAAGAGTTCGTCGCGTGGATTTAATACAGCCAGCAGATAGCCGGTATCGACAAAAATCATGGCTGTTTTGACGAGCCGTAGAGGTAGTGATCGTGCTGCTCAGCCAAATCCGTGGGGAGATCCGGGTTTTCCGTGTGCTGGTGGGCGATTGCCGCCAATTTGGCCAGTGGCAGGGCCCCAATCGAGGGCGCTACCGCCGTGGGCTGACCCTGAATCACGATTTCGACCTGGACATTGTCGGGCAGGTCCACACGTTCTACTGGTCGGAACACACCATTTTCGTAGATTGCTTGAATCACCATTGACAGATCCTCCAGAAACAGGCTATCGCAGATCGCAACTTCCATTGTAGCAGAAATAGGACGGGTGTCAGCCGTTCGAAATAGATCGGCAGCGTCACTTTTCGTGGATGCTTGGTCTCGGGCGCATGTCAGGGTTCGCCAGTTCGACAGCGCCGCTTTTTCACGTTACCCAGGGTTTCGTTCCGCTCGTTCCTCGCTTCACTTCACTCTGGGCTGGAGTAGGGACGTCCCTTCGGGACTGAAATAAAAACAGGCAGAAAAGAATAAAAACAGGCAGAAAAGCCAGTGCCGGAGTGGTGTCGTCAAGGCTTCGGGTTGCCTCCTCATCGCTGGCCGCTTTGTTCGATGGTGTTTTGGACGTGGACTTTCGCCGCTTCGACAGCCGTGGCGATGCGTTGGGGTTCCTTTTCGATGTGCTGGCGCATTCGCTGGATCTCGCCTTCCAGTTTTTCGACCTGCCGGTGGAGAGCCTCCAGTTCGCGCGCCGCGGCCTGGTGACGGTAAAATAGATCGGTCACGTCGATCACCTCGGCATGGGTGATGTGGTACTCTTTTTTCAGTTCTTCCCGCGCCTCCTCGCGCACCACGGCCAGGCGAGACTCTTCGAGTTGCTGGGCCTGCTGCTGGTGTTGCTGAAGCTCTTCCCAACGTTGGGATTCGATGGCCACCATGCCGAGGTTGGCCAGAATGGCATCCGCCGCCTTGCGGTTCTCTTGCAGAAGCTGCTTTTTGTGCGCTGTTTCCAGTTGAGCCAGTTCCAGCTCTTGCTGGCGTTGGAGTTGCTTGATGCGTTTGGTCTTTTCATGTTCCAGTGACTCAAACTCTTCGTCCAGTTGTTGCAGTTGTTGTTGGTTTGATTTTTGCCGCGACTCGATCTCCTCGCGGAGCCGCCCCAGCTCTTCCGCCGACTCTTGGATGTCGGTCAGGGCCGCGATATCGTCCACCAATTGAGCTTTCTGCTGCTGATGCTGCTCGATTTCGTCTTTCAGTTGTCCTTGTTGGGATTGATACTCCGTTTGAAGCTGTTCCACCCGCAGGTTATGCTCGCGCCGGGCTCGCTCCAATTGCACACTGAGCGACTCCTCGGCGGTGCCAACCCGGTCGAGCAGGGCCGCGTGCTCGGCCCGGACCGCTTCGGCCCGGCTTTCCGCTGCCGCCACATGGGCCTTTTCCTGTTCGATCTGCAGCTCGAGCTGCTTGACCTGCAACTGATGAGCCTCCCGAATGCGACGGTCCTCGGCCTCCGCCTCCTTGAGCTTCAATTCGTATTGCAACTCCTGAAGTTGTACTTCGCCGGGCGAAATCGGTGCACGATCTTTTTCTTGCAGTTGCTGCTGCAACTCAATCGCCAGGTCTTTTGCCTCCTGAGCTTTCAGCCCTTGAATTTTACTTTCGGTCCACATCGTTCGTTCCTCTGGGGGTCGGTTCTTGAGCATCCACGTTGTCGGGAAGGTGTGTAGCCAAATTGTGACATGTTGGGCGATCGCTGCAAGGCAATATTATCAGCGATGAGGTGGTTCGCTTTCCCAAAAGCGTGGCGAGCAATCAGGTTTACAGTCGGCGCGAGTGATCGAGGCCGAATAGGACCGAGAATCACCGCGGCTCATTTCGGCCTCGGCCAGCCGCCGATTGTACCCACCACAACCGGCTCGGCCGACGATGGTTATTGCCACCTGAACCCCGCATCAGCGGCCAGGCTCGTTGCACTCGCCTGGCCTCGCCCGGGGCTAACCGCTGTCGCCACTACGTGGCTATCATGCGGTCGTCGAGTACGAGTACCCCTTCGCTGAGTACGAAGGGAAGCCAAAATACCCAATTCATGGAATCGCCCGCCGATGGCAGCATCAACCGGCCGCGTGCGCGCGGATCAGGCTGACCAGTTCGTCGGTCGAGAGACGGCCGGCCGCTTCGGTTCCTTCCATGACACCCGCCACCAGGTCCCGTTTGCCTGCGTGGAGCTTCAGGATTTCCTCCTCGATCGTGCCTCGAGTGATGATGCGGTAAACCATCACGGGCCGATGCTGGCCGATCCGGTGGGCTCGGTCGGTTGCCTGGTCTTCCACGGCCGGGTTCCACCATGGGTCCATGTGAATCACATAGTCGGCGGCGGTCAAGTTAAGGCCCGTACCACCCGCTTTCAGGGAGATCAAGAATACATCGGTTTGGCCTTCCTGGAATCGGTCGACCCGGCGTTGGCGCTCTTTTACCGGCGTGGAACCGTCCAGATATTCGTAGGTGATCTTCCGGGCGTCGAGAGCGTCTCGGATTTTGGCCAGGTGCTGGGTGAACTGGCTGAAGACCAAGGCATGGTGGCCCTCTTCGCGCAGTTCCTCGAGTGTTTCGACCAATAAATCGAGCTTGGCCGAATCATCTTCCCAGGTTGGATCGACCAGGCCGACGTGGCAGGCGAGTTGCCTGAGCCGTGTGAGCATGGCGAGGATGCGGAATCGTTGGTCCTTCGTGTCGGGTGCTCCGACCACTTCATCGAGCTCGCCGAGTGCCGCCAGCCGCATTTCGTCGTAGCGGCGGCGTTCTTTTTTCGAAAGATCGACGTAGAGGTTTGTTTCGGTTCGCGCGGGCAGTTCGGTCAAGACGTCCGATTTGGTGCGGCGCAGGATGAAGGGCTGGATGATGCGGGAGAGGGCCTGTCGGCGCTGGGCGTCGTTGCGCTTTTCAATCGGAGCGGCAAACTCCTTGCGAAAGTGTTCCCAGGGGCCAAAGAGGCCGGGGCAGACATTTCGAAAGAGACTCCACAGTTCGCCCAGGTGATTTTCAACGGGCGTGCCGGTCAGGGCCAGTTTCCATTGGGCGGGGATCGATTGGATCGCGCGCGAGGTTTTGGCCCGGCTGTTCTTGACAAATTGTGCTTCGTCCAGCACGAGGGTTCCCCAGGCAACCTTTGCCAGCGCGGCCGCATCCCGCAATGCCAGCCCGTAACTGCAAATGATGACATCGCCCTCCTGAACCTTCGGTAGAAAGCTGGCACGCTCGGTGTCGCGATAGGCGTGCGGTTTCAGGTCGGGGGCAAAACGTTCGGTTTCTCGGATCCAGTTGAATCCGACCGACGTGGGGGCGATCACAAGGGCTGGTCCCGTCTTCGCTCGGTCAATCAAGACGGCCAGGGTCTGGATGGTCTTGCCAAGTCCCATGTCGTCCGCCAGGCATCCCCCGACGCCCCATTCGGCCAGACGACGGAGCCATCGATACCCTTCCAACTGGTAATCGCGAAGCGTCCCTTGGAACGATTCAGGGGGATCGGGCCGGAGATTTTTAGATTTTTTCAATCGGGCCAGGCAAGTTCGCCACGCCTTGGAGGCTTTCAGGTCGATTTGGGTCTCCACCAGTTCTTCGATCATGGGCGCTGCGGTGGCGTCCATTTGCAGGGAACCCCGGTTTGTGTGGACCGCATCGCGAAGCTGTTTTAATTGGTTTCGCAATTCCGAGGAAATCCTGGCCCAGTTGCCGGGTTGGATTTCCATGTAGCCATCGGCCGGTTCGTTTTGGATCGCTTCGAGCAGTTCGGCAAGC
>JAJRWS010000691.1 GCA_024276705.1 Planctomycetota bacterium
AATACCGCAACAACTGCACGCCCACGAATTCCAGAGGTAAGATGCGTTCCCTCGCTCATGCCTGAGACTTATCGCCTCAGTCCAAATTCTAGGCAACCCCAATGCGACATTTTTTATGGGACGGGCCATAGGTGGACATATTGAGTGGTGTGATCACGAGCAAAACGGCAATCAACTCAAAAACTGCTGACAAAGCCCATCGCAGCAAAACGTGTCGCTGCTTCAGAATACGGTGTCTTCTTGTGAATTTGGAGAAGACAAGGGCCGAAGCCCTCGTCTTCACCAATTCCAAGAATTGCACCGTCGTACGATTCAATCTCTTCAATGGCACTCTTCAACGGCGCTATTTCAGCGGCGATTAACACCAAGGAGGCCCAAGCTGCCGAGTAACAACAGCACGAGGCTCGAGGCCTCGGGCACGCTTGTGGCGTTCGGCGTAGCGGCTTGCGCATCGACTCCATAGTTGGACTGCCAAGAGATCAGGTCGTCGCCGTCTACGTCGGCGTCCCAGTCGGCATCACCGATTCTGGGGCTGGCGTAGGTGGTTGTGCCAGAACCGCGTTGCCAGATGAGAAAATCGCTGCCACCAACGGCTCCGTTCGTATCGAAGTCTCCATCGTAATAGGTCGTCGCCATAATCTGGTCGATCGAAATTTCCTCACGAGTGCTGGGTAAAGTCGAGTCTCCATCGTTGTAGAAACCGATGCCTACTGGCCCGGGTCCCAACTCGAAACCTGATTCGTCCGCATCAAACGAAAAACCATCAATGTCGTCGTCATTGCTTTGGGCGATAATGGTCCCATCCACCTGACGAATGTCGCCAAACAGTAGCGTGGCCCCCTCAAAAAGATCGGGGCGTGTTGGGTAAAGGTCAGCATTCGGGATGACCCAAAAACCGAGGATTAACTCACTGGTGTACGGTTGCCCTTCCAAGCTGTCGGGACGAGGGCTGTCATTACCCGACTCCCCAAAACCAAAACTCTCTGTTCCACCACCACCGAAGTTAATGGGATTGAAAGTACCAACGTCGGACTCCCATCCTGTCGGGTCTACGGGATCCTGATCGGGTTCCCGCTCAATGCTAAGGAAATTGAACTGCTCTTGAAAAAGATCCCCAGGGATCGTATTGACTTGCATGTTCGTGGTGACGAACGGGATATTCCGTGCACTTATATTCGCCGGATTGATCCGCACTTCAACGTACAGACGGCCACCATTGTCGTTGAAAACGACAGAGTCGACCGACGCAAATTGGAGGGCCGAGTCTGGTGGAAATCCACCCAAGTCCTCCGACGACGTGATTTGATTCCCCAACACAGTACGGTCCTCACCAAATATCCCGTAGTAACTGTTGTCGGCGCCACCCGGCGCGGAACTGATTTCGTAGACCTGCGCCGAGGCGGCACCGCCAGTGGAAGCAGCCGCCCAATCGTGAGGGGTCCATACTTGATCGAAACCACCCGTGGGACCATTGTCGAACGTCTCGACCCAATACTGTGCATAAGTGGTTGTGCCTAGATTGACAGCAAAGATCGCTGCCAAGAAAATTTTCCATCTCATAGCGTTCGCTCCTGGTTGTTAAAACTCTCGTAGTTGAAAAGAGTGGAGAACGTGAATTTTCTGAAACTCACCTGTCTTGCAACTAGCTCAGGCCCTACGAACCCCGATTCATCTCCGAATCTCAACCCCAAAGATGAAAGGTACTGAGTACCCCCAACCCCCAAAAGACAGGAATGCGAAACTTGCCAGTTGTACCGGTTACTCCACCAGAAGCCATGATACCATAGACCGACGTTTGTATGCCAGCAAATTGCACTGCATTATGCAGGAAACCACAGCTATTTACCGGCGAACGGCAAGTCCTTTTTTCAAGCCAAGGACAGAAAAATGAACCACAACGGCACGACGGAAACAACGAGTTTCTCCCGTTGTGCCCGTTGTGTCGTCGTGGTTAGCTTCTTATAGGCCTGGGAAAAAAGGACTTTGCAGTTCGCCTGCAGCTATTGACCGGTAGACACGTCAACAGCCGACTGAAACACGACCGCGAACACCCGCATCTCTGAGTGGCACAAAACATGCTGGCCGATTGTTCAAGCCCCAATTTGCAGCCCGGCCAGGGCATACCACGGCAATACGTCCTCGCCCAAGTCAACCTTCAGAACGCTCTCGTTCTGACATCTTGATATGCTCTTGCCTGGATTTCTCGATTTCTTCAGGGCTTTTTTCTTGGGTTGCTTTATTGCCACTACCACAGCCAACGAGAGGGAGGCACAGAAGCACTGGAGCGACAATCGCCACCAAGACATATTTCAGCAAGTGACTTTTCCAAGGACGCATTTGGATACTCATTTCAAAAAAAAGAACGGTAAAAACAGCAACGACTAAGGGAGATCTCCCCTGTCTCGAGTTCCCATTGCCAGCCACACATCAGGATCGATTCCGTCATTGATCCCTTGCACACTTCCATCGCACATCACCACATTGACGGTACCCGTGTGATAGCTGGAAGGGGGCGTGACAAGATCCCACCATTCGCCGGGGCGCCAACAATGGGCATTCGGCGTCATCAGATGATTGTACCAAGTACGCCAAATCGTACCCTCAGTAAAGGGGTAGCCCCGCCACCGCCAACTGCCGCTCCAAGGAATACGGGCCCTATCCCAGTCCATCGCCAAAAATGCATCGCGAGCCGTGGTGGCTGTAACTTCTCTAACACGTCTACCGTCCTTACAATCTGCGAGCGGATTCGGAGAGGCACTTGTATCGGGTCCAAAGCCATTGGCCATTTCCGCAAATGCAGCAGTGTTGCTAAGACCATCTGTGATTTTCTTAAACGGAAGTGGACCGAGCGCAGGATACCCTTTGACCGATTCGTCTGGTCCGAACACACCGTCCCATTCTTTTCTTAAACGGACCCAACTACCCGAGTTAGCATGATAATTTGTCCAGCCAAGGTCGGTCCCCAAGGAATCACGGTGGTTCGATTCAGATGGACAAAGAAATTCTCCTGGTTGATTTCTACCCGCCGTAAAATTCTCCGGCGCAAACGGCCCTTTAGACTTGTCGTAGAGGTCTAGTATTTGGCTTTTTTCGATGTAGGGTAGCAACAGTGTGTGGACCGATGCGTAGGAATCATTACCAACACCAATCGTACCTAACGAACCGCCAGGAAGAACTCCGTTGGCCGATTCATAATTTTGCAAGGCCAGACCGATCTGCTTCAAGTTGTTAATGCACTGCGTCCGTCTAGCAGCCTCACGAGCAGCCTGAACAGCCGGTAACAAGAGGGCTACCAAGACCCCGATGATGGCAATCACGACGAGCAATTCGACCAAGGTGAAACCCTTGGTCTGTGCTACGACAGGCCCAGAAGAAGGTTGGTGAGGATTTTGGCGAGTGATGTTCATGTGCTTGATCCTTAGTTTTCTGCAAAAAAAGAAGCTGTTAATCAAGATCATTGCCTAATGGGTTGGTACCCGCTGTCGTTCCTATTCCGTCAGCTCCCACCGTACCATATTTTTGCCGGTATCGGCGGAGACTTCCATGCCTAAAGTCGTTTGCGAATTGTATTTTTCCGGGATTTTGATCTCTGGATGAGTGATTTCCACGCGAAATACCCCCTGATGAACCACTCCTCGGAGGTTTTGCATATCGTCAGGAAGATGAGCCGTGTCGATGGCCAAGATCGTTGACCCCGAACTATCGGTCGTGCCAATGGCAGGCTCAATGGCGTCCGCCAAGTAGGATTCTGGAATCAATTGAATTTGGGCACCTGTTAAAGGCTTACGGTTGAACGTCACCTGACAAGCCAGCGTGGTCACGCCCACACCTCCGTCAACCCACATGGCAAAGCGTTGGGACAATTCTTGTTCTGAGATCTGTTGATCGTCGTCTTTGTCGTAACGTCCCATCGCATTAAGGATGCCGGGACAAGCGGCTAATTCTTCCGTTGAAAGCTGGCCGTCGCCGTTGGCGTCGTACTTGCTCAGGGCACCACGGGCGGCCTCCCCGGGTTGGATCGGAGGAACTTCCACAGCGGTTGGTCCACCCGAACAACCAATCAGAAAGACGAGTAGCGGTCCCACGCAACCTTGAGTTAGTCGTCGAATCGCTTGGTGTTTTTTCACTGTCCACTGTCTCCTGCGACTGCTCCATCATCTCGTACTCCCAGGAGACGATGTGTTTCTAGATCGATGTCGTAGCCAATGCCTCTGACCGACCCATCGCACATCGACATGTTGAACGAGCCTGGATGCGCGCTGCCAAAGCTGTAAGGGAGGACGGGACCTGGTCGGTCTTGGAGTGGTGCGTAACGAGAGGATCGCTGGAAATCGCGATTGAATCCGGTGAAGAGCGTTTCATTGTCGCCCGTGTCGTAAGTGGGTGATCCAATCGAACCGACCCCGTCGTAGCTTTCGGGCCGCAAATACTTATCTCCAATCAGGTACGTGTTAGAAGTACCGTCGAGAATTTGGGCCAGCCGTATCTCACTTCGCATATTGCAAACACCATTGTATCTTTCCACATCGGGCCATCGAAAGCGTGGGCCTTCAGCAACTCTGGCACTATTGGGTCCAGAAAAATCGTCCGCGTCGAAAGCGTCACCAATGCAGATGGCGTAGTCGCTTTTGCCAGAGGATTCAACGAAATTGCAGTTCCGAGGACTCCAATGTGTTTTCACACCTGTGGGTTGCGAACCGCGGCGTGTGGGACAGATGAACGCAGACGGTTGTAGCTCGTTCATTCGTGAAAGCGCCTGCCGCTTGGCTGCGCGATCTGTGATCCCACTCCCCAGAGACCAAATCGTTTCTTGTTCGAGATAAGGCAAGATGGCATAGGTCCATCCCCCCGGCTGACTTAGTCCAAATCCTCGATCTGGGTCGCCCACCCAATTCCAGCCCCAGCCACCACTGGGAAGAAAGCCATGCGTCCCTTCGTGGATCATGACCGACAGAGAAAGCTGCTTTAATTTGTTCACGCATTGCGCCCGACGTGCAGACTCGCGCGCAGCCTGGACTGCAGGAAGCAACAGCGCCACCAGAACGCCAATAATGGCTATCACCACCAGCAACTCAACGAGAGTAAAAGCGAGCAACGATGATTTATGTCTTGTGCCCGACGATAATCGCATTCCAACAATCTCCCGTTCAAACTAAAAAATCCTGTTCGCTGTCCAACGCGGCAAATAATCTCAGAAATCGTCGTCAGGAATCAGCGTCCCAACCAAGGCAAAAGCCTGCTGCTGCCTATTCTGCCCATAGCCTCATAGTACAGGACTCTTGCATACAAGTGCCAAACTAGCAAGAGGCAGCGTCATTTGCAACAAAAAAGTGGCTGCCGAATTCAAACTTCAAAATGCGACCGCAGTGCAAAACACTGAACCACACCCGTAGGGAAGCATCATTTGAGCTAGACGCCTGTTGGGACGCTTTTTCACGGGGGTCGGTAAAAAAATCGCTTTTGACGTTTGGATACAGCGATTGAGAACATTACCTAGGGGAGCAAGAAGACCAAGGGTTTGGGGCGCGACCGTCAAAAACATAGGGAAATTTCGATGCGCTAGACACGAGCGGGGACGCATGTCGCTATAATGGGCGACGTATTGGACCTAAAGTGGTTTCAGACAATTCCAAATGGGAAGTCCCGGTTAGGGGCACTGTAACCTCCAGGTCCAAGCTGACTCTACTCTATCCTGGTCGCGATGTGTGGTGCAATCCGCTGCCGTAGGCTGCTATTTGAAAGGTAATTCTGATGATTACTCGGACGTTGATTTGCTTTTTGCTCTGGTGGGGCTTGGCACTGCCGGCGTCGGCCCAGCCGCTCAATCCGTCTAGTTTCTCGTCGCTCGGTGCGCTCGATCTTTCGGGCGGAAGTTTTACGATTGATACCGATACGCTAACCATCGTCGACGATAGCGCCCCCGGCGTGCCGTTGTTCACGGGTGTATCCGACGATCAGAACGGCACGGCCGACTTCTTGGGTGGCGTTTGGATTCCTGGCTCGAACGGAATTCCGGAGATTGCTGTCTTCACGTTTGACGATGTCAATCTGCAGTCGACTGCTAACATTACGGTAACCGGCACGCGCGCATTAGCTTTCTTGTCGCAAGGCAATGTGATGATCGACACGACGATCGATCTCACCGGTGAGAGTGTTGCGGCTCCGCCATTATTAGGTCTAGCGCCGGCAGGAGTCGGCAGGTTCGGCGGGTTTAGTGGCGGGTTCACCCCGTCTGGCCCCTCCGAAGCTGGCGAGGGACCGGGTGGGGGTCCTGGGGGTGGTCTTACTGGTGCCAGCGGTGGATTCGGCGGCCCAGGCTTTCACGATTTTTTACCGGGAGGGTCCACCTATGGTGATCTCGTCGGTGGCCCTCTTCAAGGCGGCAGCGGTGGCGGATCGGTTGATCTTGCTGGGCTTGGCGGCGCGGCGGGAGGTGGGGCGCTAGAGATTTCGGCAAGAGGCAGCGTCACCCTAAGTACTAACGGTAAGCTGATCGTGGCCGGTGGAAAAACCGAAGCGTTGGATATTGGTGGTGGTTTGAGTATTGCGGGTGGCGTGGGCAGCGGTGGGGGCATCCGAATCCAAGGGCAGTCCGTTGACTTGCTCGGCTCGATTGACGCCCGCGCTTTTTCTTTATCAATACCTAATGTGACCAGTCAAGGAGGTGGTGGACGGGTTGCCGTCTTTGGTCTGAATCAGCTATTTGATTTCGTCGTCGGACAGACGAGCACTTCGTCGATCAACACCTCCACGATCAACGTGAGTGGGGCATGCTCCCCCCTCACTGGCAGCTCCTGCTTCCTGGTAGCTCGTGGCTTCATCTCCATCAGCCCTCAAGTTACAACCATCCCTTCGGGCGAGTCGCTCACCTTGGGCCAGGTGACCGATCTGAGCGACGTCGACCGCCGGCTGGAGCTGGTGCACCACAATATCAGAATTCAGCAGAATGGGCAGGCGGTGGTGCCGATCGAAGGGTATGTTAACAGCGGGAAGATCGAGCTATTCCCGGGTGGCTCAAGAATCTTGGGCCCTGGTACGCTCGAAAACCGTAACGAACTGAGCGGGAGCGGCACGGTGGAGGCCGTGCTGGATAACTACGCCGGCGGGACGATCGACGCGATCAACGATGCACTCACCTTCACCGCGGCAGTGACCAACAACGTGGGCGGGCAGATCAATGCGATCAACAGCACGCTGAGCTTCGACGCCGGGCTGACCAACAACGGCGAAATGAA
>JAJRWS010000692.1 GCA_024276705.1 Planctomycetota bacterium
CAATCCTCCTGTATCACTTGCCTAGTGCTTTGACAACAAAAAATATTCGATCGCCACTTCCTCCGGATTGCTACCATACTCAGACGCATCAATGTACCGTCAAGAACACAAAGAAACATTGCCATGACTATCCCGACTCTGATCGCCACCAACTTCTCGACCCTCGACTGGGGGATCGTGGCAGTTTATTTGGCTGGCACGGTTGCCATCGGCCTCTTTGCCAACCGCTATATCAAGGATATGGCCGACTACATCGTGGCGGGCAGATCGCTCAAGTCGTACATCTCGGTGGCCACGATGTTGGGCTCCGAAATCGGCCTAGTGACGGTCATGTACGCCGCTCAAAAAGGTTTTACGGGCGGGTTTGCCGCGTTTCACATCGGCTTGGTCGCAGGCGTCACTTGCTTTCTGGTGGGAGTGACCGGTTTTATCGTGGTGCCACTTCGTACCCTGGGCGTGATGACCATTCCCGAGTTTTATGGCCAGCGGTTTGGTTACGGTGTGCGCATCTTGGGCGGGATACTGCTCGCATTGGCAGGCATCTTGAACATGGGCGTCTACCTCAAGGCGGGCGGAATCTTTGTGACCACGATTACCGGAATGACCGATCCGAACTCGGTCAATATCGTCATGACAGTTCTCATTTCGCTGGTACTGCTCTACACAATCCTGGGAGGAATGGTCTCGGTCGTGATCACCGACTATATCCAATTCGTGGTGTTGTCGTTCGGAATGATTTTCATGTGCCTTTATAGCGTCTATCACCTGGGCTGGGAAAACATTGTTGCAACGGTTCAGGAAATTCACAGCGATCCGGGCTTCGATCCTTTGCACGAGTCGGGCTTCGGGCCGTCTTATGTGATCTGGATGATTTTTACTTATGGACTGATCTCGTGCGCCGTCTGGCCCACGGCGGTTATGCGAGTCTGCGCGGCTAAGGATACGCAGGTGGTCCGCAGGCTCTACCGTTGGTCCTCCGTCGGGTTCATGGCTCGATTTATCATTCCTCAGTTCCTTGGCATTTGTGCGTTGGTGTTCTTGTGGCAACAAGCGGGGCCTGGCAGTGATTTTTTCACTGCCGAAGGCTTGGTGGCTAGCGATCCAGATGCAACTTTACGGGCGATGCCGCTGTTTTTGAGTCAAATTCTTCCTGTTGGCCTGATTGGCTTGGTGGCGGCCGGCATGTTGGCTGCTTTCATGTCGACGCACGATAGTTACTTGCTCTGCTGGGCCTCGGTCTTGGTCGAAGATGTCATCAACCCGCTTATGGGAGAACGTCTTTCGACGAGAAGCCGATTGGTCTTGGCGCGCTGGTCCATCTTTTTGACCGGCATCTTTTTACTGGCTTGGAGCATTTGGTATCCGATGGGCCAAGATATGTTGGATTACCTAGCCGTCAGCGGGGCGGTTTATTTTACTGGGGCGTTTACCGTGCTTCTGCTAGGACTCTACTGGAATCGGGCCAGCCGAGTGGGTGCCTACGCCGCTTTGCTTGCCGGAGCGGCCGCGATCCTCGGGCTTACGCCAGTCCGAGAAGCCTTGCATTTCACAACAGAAAATATTGGTGTCGACATCACAGCAGCTCACATCGGGCTGGCCGTCACGGCCTTCTCGTTGCTGTTGATGGTTGCCGGCTCTTTGCTTTTTCCTGACCAACCAACCGACCCTCTGAACGAAGGGAGATAAAAATGGACGCATGGGCAACTTTTTGGGGCTGGCTGCTCGTGGTGGTACTGGTGGTTTACGCCATCTTGGCAATCACGATCGCCATCGGCGGTTTTTTCGACGTTAAGGAGATGCTCGCCACCATGAATGATCAACATAAGCAGCGTGATGACGAATGATAGTATTCCCAAGTTTCCCAAGTTGGGCCTGCCGTAAGGTGAATAAACCAAAGGAGTTACCTACCACAAGGTAATCTGTCCGTTGAAATCTGATTTTGAGGGGCGTGGAAAATTTAACGCAAGGACGGAGAGACGCAAAGGCGCGAGGCAAGGGAACTCACCGAGGGTTCCTCTGCGTCCCTGCGTCTTCGCGCCTCCGCGTTGTCTTTTCTACTGGATGTAAAACATGACAGAAAATGACCTTAGCAAAGCGATCCTCGAATCGGCCATTGAGGTCCACCGTACCCTCGGTGGACCAGGTCTCCTCGAAAGCGTTTACGAAGAGGCACTGGCGTGGGAACTTCGACAGCGACAATTGGACGTGCAACGCCAAGTGCAACTACCCATTCCTTACAAGGGACATACCCTCGCCAGCCCGCTTCGTATCGACCTCATCGTCGGACGATTAGTCATCATCGAATGCAAAGCAACCTCGAAGTACCATGAAGTATTCGAGGCGCAAGCACTTACCTATTTGCGTCTGACAGGCATGAAATTGGGAATCGTCATCAACTTTGGCGAAAGATTGGTGAAAGATGGTTTTCACCGCGTTGTCAACGGACTGTAAACAGACTCGTAGCCTTGTGCTGTGTTAGGCACCCAACTTGGAACTACTGAAGGACGAATGACGAATGTCAATCGGAGAATTCTATGCACCTATTTTTGATACGCCGTTTCATGTTTTGTGTCGCAGTGATACTCATAACACTTCCGCAGTTCGCTGCGCGGGCCGAAGAGTCGCTCCCAGTCGGTTCTCACCCAAACGCTCTCGAAACGCCTCATTTCCCCGACCGCTTGCATTGCTTTGTCTGGCGAAACTGGCAGCTTGTCGAACCTAAGCGGCTTGCTGAAGTGGTCGGTACATCCACAGAAAATATCGCCCGGATTGCCGAATCGATGGGGCTGCCGATAAGTGATGTCGAACAATCGCAGATGCTGGAACGCGGATATATCACCCCGGATTATTCACCAGATCGATTTCTGGATGCGTAGGTCAGCGGAGCTTGGGACGGTTCGATCGTCGCCGCTTCGGTGCGCGCACGGCTCCCCCTTTCCCCCAGAGGGCCTTGTTGCGGTGTGATGTTTGAAGAAGAG
>JAJRWS010000693.1 GCA_024276705.1 Planctomycetota bacterium
AAATTAACGAGTCAAGACCAGTTTTGGTGTCACTTTGCGTTTGCTGCGTAATCCTGACAAAGAACAATTGGGGTTGATTCGATGGTTTTGGGCCATTTTCACATCAAAATGGACAGATACTGCCCGGCCTTGCCCCTTCGGGAAGAATGTCAACGTCGATCTTGGTTTCGCGATGCGTCAACTTGGGCCAACGGCCCTCGGGTTGATCAAGAACATCAAAACCACTTACCGAGGCAGTCTGCAGAAAATCGTCGATGCGATCACTAGGCAAGACGATGTCGATGTCCTGGGTGACTCGCCCCAGATAGCCGTGTCTCTAGACAGCCAATTTCCGCCCACGACTGCTTCGCAGGCACAGGCCTTCAACACGCGGTCGAGGGCTTTCACAACACGTCCATATCGTTCTGGCAAGTCTTGAGGTTCAAGCATCTGCTTCCTCCCCACCAACAGAGCATCGGCTATCTCCAATTGTTGCTTCAATAATGTTGGTGTTAGTTTCATGGATTTTTGCTCCCGATTAATGACACCTTCTCCGTGGGCTCCCCGGCGATGTGTAGCATCGCGGTTATTTTCCTTGCGATGGGTCTAAAACCCTCGCCTTTAGGCGAAACCTTTAGGATATTTCGATGCCAGCATTCCAACTCTCCATGCGACACTTGAGGGGAAGATAGAATACGATTGAAAGCGACTTTTCTCCGAACCGCGCCCGTAAGGAAGCGTCTGGTGGAGCTTAACTTCTGTGGGAACGCTTCCTAACGGGCGCGGTTCGGTATTCCTCTCGTGAGCGGAGGACTTCAGTCAGTAGCTCACAAAACTCTTCAACCTATCGGCTTCTAGCCGGTAGTCGTTGAGTTTCCGCCTTCTTATATCGGCTTTGCTGCGTCGTTGATCACACCAATGTAAGACGAAAAAATTTGGAAAATTAGCATCACGATCAATCCAGCCACCATCAGCCAGACGATGTAGCCGGCGACCTGGGCGAGAACCGAGATCGCGGTGGTGGCGCGTTCTTGGTACTCCTTCGAGAGCCGTTTCATCGTTTCTGCCAGCCTGCCGCTTTCTTCGCCGACGGCGATGTTGTCTAGGAGTTCTGTCGGAAAGATGCCTGTCGAGGCGAGTGCCGAGTGAATGTCTTGACCTTGCTCGATTCGCCTTGCCACTTCGGGTCCGTAACGCGAGTAGTAATGGTTGCCTGTCGCATCGAGAACGAGCGGCAAAGCCTTGCGCAAATCGATGGAGGTGCCAAGTATCAGTTGAAATGCCCAAGTAAAACGCGATAACGCCAGCGTTTGGAAAGCTTCGCCGACGACCGGGATCATCACGACCGCACGTTGCAACGGGCGTATCCAAACTGCGCCACGACGGATTGCTTCGATGAGCAACAACACGACGATCGCGCAAATGAAGAGAAAAGTGCCATAGATGATTAGCCCAGGCGTTCCGACTAGCCCGAGCCCAAGCATGTCAAACGCTTCGCCCTCCCCTTTGCCAGAAAAGCTGTTTCCTGAAATCATTCCCTGGATCCAAATCAAGAGGCCGACCACTGCCGCTGCCATTCCTAATTGAAACGCTGGCCAAGCGAGTGCGCCGAGGAACGCTTTTTTCGCGGCCAACGTGCGGTCGTAATGCTCAGCAAGGCGTTTGTAGGTCCGATCGAGTTGCCCGCTCACGTCGCCCACTTCGGCCATCTGGCGAAACAAGGGTGGAAAATAGTTGCCCGCCGATGCCAGCGATTGCGACAAGGTCTCGCCTGCTGACAAGGCACTGACCACTTGCTCGATTTTACGCTGATGCGCACGTGAACCTCGCTTCGCCTCGCTGTCCCATATTTTGAAATCTTTGATGCCGGCGCCGGTCGCGATTTGCAGGCGGTGACAAAGCTGAGCGAGTTGTTTCAGGCGAATGCGAGAAGAATAACACATGAGTATTGCAAATTGAAAATTAGCCAATGGAAATTAAAAATTGCAAATGGCCCTTGGTCAATTTGCAATGCCTAGTCCCGTGTTACTGTGCTAAATACGAAAAATACGGACCACGGATGGCACTGATATTCACGGATGAGTCCCTGATAGAATCGTTTTTATGTTGTTGGCCATTCACTGTCGCGGTAGCAAACCTGCCAGAAGTCTCCAGCATCGGTGGTATCCGTGCAATCCGTGGTTTCTGACTTAGCGCTGTAGTACTAGTCTTCCCCAATGTCTTCATGCCACAGGGCCGGATGGTCGGCGATGAACTCCTGCATCAGATTATAGCACTCTTCGCTGCCGACGACCTCTAGTTCGACGCCTCGCGAGCGGACATATTTCTCTGGCCCTTGAAACGTACGGTTTTCGCCGATCACAATGCGGGGAATGTCGTAAAGCAGCGCCGTCCCGCTACACATGTCGCAGGGAGACAGTGTCGAATACAGCGTTGCCCGACGATAGTCGGCGGCCGTCAGTCGACCGGCGTTTTCCAGGCAATCCATTTCAGCATGCAAAATCGCGCTCTCCTGCTGGACACGTCGATTGTGCCCACGCCCGACAATCTCGTCGTCGATCACCAAGACCGAACCGATCGGTATCCCGCCCTCGGCCAATCCCGTGCGTGCTTCGTCGATCGCCGCTTGTAGAAATGGGTCCGTCATCATGTCTGGACTATATTTTTTCGATTTTTTAAGGTAGCAAATCAAACGATTCGCTGCCAAACGAAACGATGGGCCTGGTCCATCCTACGGACTGTCGCCCTACAAGAGAACCCTCCTGAGAGCATTGAGGCACGTCTCTTGCTGGAGGACTGCAAAGTCACTTTATCGCCTTACTGCCAGGGAAGCGACTGCAATGCTTGCGTGAAGTATTTCCTGTTGATTGCTGATAATCACCTACGGGTTGATATCGGCGCAAGCTATATGCCAAACAGCTAGAAAACGGACTTTGCAGTTATACTGACATTTCTTGGCAACACAATTGCACACGCACTATAGATCACTTATAATGTCTCCAGTCGAGTAATGTCTCCAGTCGAGTAAGGTATTCGCCGTCGTGGCCTCCAAAGTAGATTCAAATAGGAATTCTTGGTTCATGCTCCTCTTCACCAATTCCTGGCGGATCGCCATAGGCTTTTTGTTGGTCTCGGCCTTTGCGAGCGTCGCTCAGGATAGTGCGGCGGAAGTCGTACTCACTACTTCTCAAGGGCAGTTCGATCCACGCTACCGCAACCAAGGATGGTGGATGGAGTCCGATGGGCACCGCGCCGACATCGTAAACTATATCATCAGTGATCAGGCGGGCTATCACCACCGGAACTTCTTCACAGGAGAACTGCAAAGTCAGGAATCAAGCAGTTGAATTCCGACAGCAGGACTCCAGGCAATATAGTCGGCGGCGGCTCGGACGGGGATATCTGGGTCGGATTTTAGTCGATGGATCGAGAGGGCGGCATTGTTGATTGCCG
>JAJRWS010000694.1 GCA_024276705.1 Planctomycetota bacterium
GTCTTGTAATCTTGTAGGAACCCTGCGGGAGTAAACGAATCGTCTAGCGCCGCGCGTCCCAAGGGATCGACGATGGAAATGATGTAATCGTCGGGGACCAAATCGAAGTAATAATTGCCATCGGCCCCGGTGACAAACTGGTCGACAAGTACCCCATCGCTGGCTCGTCGTGCCTCGACCGTGATGTTGGCGCCCATCGATTCGTGAGTGATATCGATTGTGTTTGTCACTTCGCCGAATCGCAAAGTGCCATCGGTATCGGTGTTACTCTGAATGACGCGGCTAAAATTGAATGCGTCGTCCCGGTTGTCATCAACACCGATCAGGCCTTGCACACGTTGGGTGTTGGCACCAATCGGGCTGCCATGCCAAGCAACTTCGATGCCGGTAATCCCAATGGCTGTGCCAGAGTAGTTCTCGAAGTGCAACTGCCACCCTTGCTCCAAGAGGTCTGCTACGTCAGCAGGTTCCCCCGTGGTGGGATCAAAAATAATTTGGCTGTCCGAGCGTTCCCCCCAGTTACGGTTCGTAGTGAAGGTAACCACCAAAGGGTTCTCCGGATCGGTATCCGTGGAAGCCAATGACGGGCTTTCTTCAAATGTGGCCGCCGTAGCGTTTTGGAAGATCTCTTGGCCTAAGCTCTCCACAAAGAAATTGTTTAACTCGCTTTGTGTTCCATTTGGAGAGACCAGCAAAACCCGCATGTTGTCAAGAAACTGGGTGTCTGTTGCGGTGCCGAGAAGCGATATTTTTACTTCGACACTCTCGATGGTCATCGTATTGTTTGCAGGAACTTCAAGCTCAACGTATCCACCCCGAGGCTGAAACAACGGGTTATTGTTGAAAGGATCGTCAGCAAAATATTCGTTCCAAAAATCAACAAATCCTGCTCCGCCACCCAAACCACCAGGGACAAGTTGATTGCCACTATCATCATTGCTAACTTCCGCAGCGGGAACATTAATAAAGAATCCACCCTCCGGACTGATAAAACTGGTAAAGGTCAGCTCATCGGGTAACGTTTGGTTCTTGGTGCCCCACTGCTGAGCCAGTTGCACCGCGAGTTCCGCATCGATAACCCCCTGAGCATAGCCAATGTTCTCGCCGTAGACGCCTCTGCCTTGGCTGACAGTATAGCCGGCACCGTTGGTCAATACTTGAGGCGTTGGCTGGTATTGAATACCTGAATTGGTTTGAGAATTAAGAAATACTCCTCCCACAAAATTGGCGGTAGCCCTAGGTCCTGAATTGAACCCTGCTTCCGTAAGTGTTGGATCGAGCGTTGGAGTCACCGTTTGGACAAGTGGAGCGATTGAAGGGTCCCAAACATCGGGATCGCGAAACACAGGCATCTGATTGATGATCCAGGTGTTCTGAGTCGAACCAGCACCAACCGCAAGCGGAACTTCAAATTTTGCGTTCTGCCTTGCCGAGCGAACAAGGATTTCCTGGACATCGCGCCAGCTAAGGTCAGGATTGACCTCAAGCATCAATGCGATTACCCCACTCACCAGCGGTGCTGCCGCAGAGGTCCCCCCAAAGCGAGACATGTAGTCGATATCTTCCAGGAAATCGCGGTCGAATTCCTGCCCCGTGATTGGGTCTGGAGAAAAGTTACGTCCAGCTTCTCCAGTCAAATCGGTCGTAAAAATACCGCTGCCCAAGCCCGAATCATCAATGATGTTCAACGCAGCGTTCGATCCCGTAGGAGCGGCGACCAACACGTTGGCTCCCGTCTCGGCAAAGCCGGTAACGGTTCCGTCAACATTGTTATAGAAGCCATTCTCGTCGACGCCCGTAACGCCGATCGTATAGCGTGAACTCACCCAACCATTGTAAGTAGTGCTATCCCAGCCGCCGATTGTTTCGAAACCGAAATCAAAAGGCGTCCCCGCGTTGTTTCCTGCGGCAAATACATGAATTACCCCTAGGTCCTCGCCCGTCACCGAATTTGTGCGACCAAAAATGATCGAATCACGCAGGGCTAGGAACTCGTTGAATGTTGGGCCGGCAACGCCTCGCGTGACATTGGGTCCCCAGCTATTGTTGGTGATATCGATTTGGTCGGTTTCGTAGCGGAAAGCGTTCACCAGTGCATTGGGATCCCCACTGGGTGCTCCTTCAGGAAGGAAAAACTGAATCGGTACAAGTGTTGCTCCTGGTGCTACTCCCGAACCGCCAAGACCGTTGTTAGCAACTGCGCCGATAAGTCCCGCCACCGCCGTACCATGAGATCCAGCCTGGATTGACCCTGGCCCTGTGCCTCCTGTGAATAGGTTCAGTCCTAACGTATCGGAAACATTGTTGGCCAAATCAGGATGATCAACCTGTAGTCCTTCGTCGATCACTGCCACCACGACCCCCTCGCCGGTGATTCCCAGATTCCAAACAGGGGCTACGTTGATATCCTCGCCGGCTTTACCAAAAATCGCTTGGAAGTCCGGGTTTCCTACTTCCTGGGCCACGTTAATAAATTGCCACTGATTACCCGACAAAGGATCAGTCGGAATCGAAAACGAGGTGGCTTCCACTTGTTGGCTGCCCGCATTTAACAGTGTTTGCCAATACAGTTCGTTCAGCAGAATCTGTTGCTGTCCTGCGGCGGTCGCACTCGAATAGGACTGCACCTGAATCTGAAGATTCTCGGAGACCGAACTTTGCAAATCCGCCAGCGGCGAATCGGCCGACATCACGCGCCGGTCTTCAAGCGTCTCGAAGCCTAGCTGACGTTTGCGTTGGCGGCGGCTTACGCCCCGGGGACGACGTGACTTAGCCAAGCCCGATCGGCTTGAAGAGGTGTTGCGCTGAAAA
>JAJRWS010000695.1 GCA_024276705.1 Planctomycetota bacterium
GATCTTGCCTTCCAGTTGGGTTCGAGTACGAGTACCGCTTTGCTGAGTACGAGTACGATATTCTCTCCCCGGCTCCTTTGAGGAGCCTTCCTCAAGCCACCCGCTATGCGGGTGGTACATGACTTCGATCCCGATCCCGATCCCGATAGCGATCCCGATAGTTTTGATGGTGCTAGTAAAAGCCCTGAGTTCACGACACAAGACCGTTATTTCCCACAATCCCTACCATCCTTTCGTTCGTTCCCACACGCCCTTCTCTCGCGGCCCTTTTCTGACCTACTCTTGAGCAGTAAAACCGTTCCCTGAACTTGTGGGCCGTCGTGAAAACTGCTACCCAACGCCGTCGAATACAACTCTCTGACCAAACCTTGATCGCCTTGCGCTGCGCCGGCGCTTTAGCGCTAGTGATCGCCATGGGCACCCTGGGCTTCATGCTCATCGAGGATCATTGGGGAGTGTGGAAATCACTTTTCTTCACACTCATCACGATTACCACCGTGGGCTACAGTGATCAGAACCTCTCCGCCGATGGCCAGATTTTCGCGGCCGTGCTTTTGCTGTTTGGCATTGGTACGGCAACGTACAGCCTGACTTCGTTTGTCCAACTTGCCGTCAGTTATCAGTCCGCTTGGAAAAAGAAAATGCAAAAGAACATCGACCACCTGAAAGACCATTTCCTGATTTGTGGCTATGGCCGCATGGCGGAAGCGGTTTGCGAGGAATTGCAGGCATCGGGCATTCCGTTTGTGACCATCGACAACGATCAACAGCGATTCAATGAAGCTGTGCAAAACGGCTACCTGGCCGTTTTCGGTAGCTCGGCGGAAGATCAGGTTCTGGAACAGGCGGGGGTCCTCCACGCGCGCGGTGTCATTTGTGCCACGGGCTCGGATGCGGAAAATGTTTTTATCACGCTGTGTGTCCGGGAGATGAACGACAAAGCCTTCATTGCCAGCCGCGCGTCCACCGAGAAAGCCGCCCGCCGGATGAGACGGGCAGGAGCCTCGCTGGTCGTCTCCCCTTACACGACTGCTGGTTTAAATATCGCGGACGCAATTTTGCGGCCCAAGTTGGCCGAGTACCTTCGCAACAATCGGCGCAAGGAGTGCAACCTGGAATTGATGGAATTCACGATCCAGGAAAACTCGCCCCTGGACGGGAATCAACTCAAGGACGTTGGAATCTACTTTTCCAACATCGTGTTCGTGGCCATCAAGCGGCCTGAACAAAAGGAAAATGTACGTCCTGGCGGAAACGAAGTTTTCCATCGCGGGGATATCGTCACCCTTGCCGGGCACCCCGATGAACTGGAGCAAGTTTACCAATGGGCCGAGCCCAACCAGCGAGATCAGGGGGCGCAAGAGAGTATCGCCACTTCTACCGTCCCTCTGATAAGGATTTCACACGATCACCCGCAAATCGAGGAAACCGGCGATTCAACCTCCGGTGATACGGCCGAGCCGGCATGTCTGGTCGGTGAATAGAGCAGAGAGCGGAGAGCGGGTGCAGTAAAGCACTTCACACTTGGCCCCGTGCGCCCGCGCTCTGAGGCGAACCAAGATCAGGCGTCAAAGACCCGGAGGGGTGTGACCTGTGTAATCTGGCTTGGTGTAATCAGCGTGCTAGCCGCGGAGCGAAGTGTAACTGGCGATCATCGCCAGGGCGTAAACGGCTAGCAGCACGAAACCATAGCTGCGTTTCATGCGATCTTTGGAAAGCATCACTCCGATGCGAAAAGCGATCAGGACGGCAAGCATCGCGGGAAATAGAATCTGGAAAAATGAAGCGGGAGCGGGGAGACCGCCAGAGGTTACCGCGGCCGATACTCCCGCGACAAACAGCACATTGAGAATGTCCGCACCGATGACATTGCCAATCGCCAGATCGCCATGCCCTTTGAGCGAGGCGGTGATCGCGGTGACTAACTCAGGCAACGAAGTGCCCAGCGCCACCAAGGTAGCCGCTACGATACTACTGGGCACATGCATCCGCATGGCCGCTTCCTCGATTGCCGGTATCAGCAAATGGCTGGCGCCCACCACCAGCATTATGGCCAACAGCAGTTTGCCCACTACCAGACCCATCGGAGCGGCCGCATCCTTTTCCCATTCTTCCAGGGAGACTGCACCACCCGCCAACGCCTCTGCTGGCTCTTCTCGCAGCCCTTCTCCCGCCGGGGCAGAACGGGCCCATCGAACCGAAAGCCACAAGTAGCCAACAAGCAGGCCGACAAACAGGAATCCACCCCATTGAGGCAGGCGTCCCCATGGGGCATCCGGTTTGACTTGCCAAGGGTTGCCACCCACGCCCCATGGCCAGCAGATAGCCACCAGGAGTACCCCAGCGCCAAACTGTAACCAGCCTTGTCGATTGACAATGGACCGTGGCAATTTGGGAGCGGCGATCAAGCAGGCAATCCCTAGAATCAAGCCGGTATCGCAGATGATCGAACCTACCGCATTGCCCAGCGCCAACTCGTATTTCCCTTGCAGAGCGGCCAACACGGAGACGGCCGCTTCGGGCATTGTCGTACCAAGGCTGACAATGGTCGCACCGATAATCACCTTCGGCAGACCAGAACGTTCCGATAGCACGACCGCTTCACCCACCAGCCAGTCGGCCCCCTTGGCCAGTAAAGCGAGAGTGGCCACAATTTCGACTGTCAGAAAAAAACCTGACTGGCTCTGATAGAAAGCTTCTAATGCTTGTTCCATTACAACTCCTGCCGCTTGCTCCGAGCTCTGCGTAGTAGACTGATCCACATGGCTCGAAATACGGGCCCCACCACAGGGAGGTCACGATCTTCGGCCTGGCAAAGCAGCAGGAAACTGGCTGTTTGGTTCCGAAATCCTCGCAGCCATGCCGTTGCCGTCAAGTCAAGGCAGATAAAATTAATATCATAACCTTGCAAACTTTCCATCGTTCCCGTCCCCTCTTCCCGTGTATCACGGTCGATCCACCCTCCTGTCGGGGTCAAATTGTCGGCGATTTCAACCTCCATGTCAGGATACTGATCTCGCAACGCCGCGAGCGCTTCATCAAACAAAACTTCCAATTCCACGTTCGGGGGAAATTTGCTTAAATGCCAGAATGCCGTGTGCAGGCCTGTCACCACCACTTGCGCGCTTGCGGATTGGTTGCTTTCCGCCTGTTCTTCAATGGACCAGGTTTCTGGATATTCGAAGCAAATTCCCAAATCATCGAAAACGGCGGGCATCCGAGTTGGCTCCAAAGGAGTGTGGCTGTTAAGCAGCTCATGCTAGCACATTGGCGCATGCAGGAATAGCGCGGGAAGTTATCTCGGCTTCGAGGTTGCCGTCTGCGGAAGCCCTTGCTATCATCCGGCCCAATTTACGCGGGTCGCTTATCCAGGATTTCTTCCCCATGCACCTTGTGCGCATCACCCAGCGTGTCAACTTATTCGGACGTCATGCCACGCAATGGACTGTCGGTTTGTGGCTAATAGCCTGCCCGGTGGCAATTTGGCTGGCATCAGGCTGCATGTCCATGCGGCATCAGAAGATTGTACCTGAATCAGTAGCCGCCTGTCGTCAACTTGCCCGTGATGGCATCTCCGCCATGGAACTTGGTAATTACAGCCAGGCTTGTACGCTGTTGGGAAGTGCGGTGGAAACGAGCCCTACCGACATCGATGCCCGTCGCCAGTTGGCGGAAGCATTATGGCTCATGGGACGCCAGCAAGAAGCAGTCGTCCATATGGAAGCAGCAGTACGTCTCGATCCTACTCATGCGCCAACTTTGGTTCGCGTCGGCGAAATGTTGCGCGTCAGTGGAAGTGGCACTCGAGCCCTCGAACGGGCGGAACAGGCAATCCGTCTGGAGCCTACCCTGGCAGGTGCCTGGAAGTTGCGAGGCCGCATTTTTCATCAGCGCAACGATCTGCCACGCGGCCTGGCCGATCTGCAACAGGCCCTGCACTATGCGCCCCAGGAGGCCCAGGTGCTGCTGGAGGTTGCTGAGATCCAATACCAGCTGCAACGACCACAACGAAGCCTGGCCACGTTGCACCACCTGCTCGACCAGTCTTCGCCCGGGTCCGAGCCCCAACGCGCATTGTGGCTGGAAGGTCTGGTGTATGGCAAGCTGGCTCGTCCCCACGATGCAATGAAAAGTTTGCTGGCGGCAACCCAACACGGTCCGGCCCAAGCGGACCTTCTCTACGCACTCGCCCAAGCGGAAGTGGCGGCCGGTTTTCCGAACAAAGCAGCCCAATCGGCGCGCCGTGCTTTGGCTGTCGACCGTCAGCACCAGGCTAGTCGTACATTGCTGGCCCAATTGAACGTCCGTGGCGACACGGCGGCAGGTACGGCTCTGCGGCGGTAAAAGTGCCGACTTTCACTTTCGTTACAACCGTTCTAGTCAGCTCGGTACGAACAGGCCGTTCAATTCCGACAGGCATTCCGTTTCGGCGTTCCACTTGAGATTTCTTGAGCTCCCCGGCAAAGCATAAGGTATCTTTGTACGGCGAACCATCCATCTCAGGCTGCGATTCCAGACCCCGATCTTGCAGCCCCAAATCAGATATGACCGTTCCAGAAAGGAATTCCCATGGCCTCAATTTTAGTCCCGGCGTCGCCCACTTTTGTCGAACGACGCAGCACTCGCACAAGCAGCAATCCTGAAGGCCAAGAACGTCGCCAATTTACCAATAGTCATCAGGAACTTTCTGCCGATGCCTCGGAATTGGCTAACGCCATCGATCAATACAAATTGCAACATCGCCGTCGCTTCATCAATTTCGAAGAGATGCTGGCGATCTTCAAAACACTTGGCTATAGCCGGTAACCCATGAACGAGCTTGTTTCGGCAGTCGAAACAAGCGAATTTCATCTGGCCCATGCCGTTTCGGCGCCAAAGTCACGATTCTTGGAAAGGGTAGAATCTTTTCCATCGCGGGCTCTTACGGTTGAAATGGCCAAGGTCTGCAACCACGGAATCGGCCAAGACCCTACTCGAGGATCTTCGGGGGGAGGTGCATTGCGCCTCGGAAAATGCTATCATCGGCTGGGCTGCGAGGCAAATAACTCGAATCCATCCGACTGCGAGAAGGTAAAGCAGAGAAAGCATTCCCCCGACATGAAACTCTCCCTACGCTATTGTTGCGTTTTCGTCATTTACCAAACAATTTTGGTCGTTTCCTTTTGCTTCCCGGCTCATGCGGAAGAGAATGGCTGGCTCGATCTCACCGACCCAACCGAACCGCAAACGCTCTCCCTGGCAATGGCATGGCAGGACGATCACTCGGACTGGACCGTCGCCGGCGAGGCCGGACTGGATCCCGCCAAACCGCGTGCCCTGAGCGCCAGGCCGGGCCAAGGCGTGCTGATCAGTTCGCTGACGGGACACTTTGAATTCCGCAATTTGACCAGTCGGCAATTTTTCCGCGACTTGGAGGTCCATGTCGAATTTCTGATTCCCAAGGGCAGCAATGCGGGAGTCAAATTGCAGGGACTCTACGAAATTCAGATTCGTGACAGCCATGGAACAAAACAACCCACCGCCAGCGACTGCGGCGGCGTTTACCCGCGGGCGGAACTGTTGCCCCGTTATCACACAACCGATCTGGGCGTACCCCCAAGAACCAACGCTGCCTTGCCGGCCGGCCAGTGGCAAACCCTGGACATCCGTTTCCAGGCACCCCGCTTCGATACCGAGGGCAAGAAGACTGCCAACGCTCGCTTCCTCAAAGTGGTCCTCAATGGCCAGGTCATCCATGAAAACGTCGAACTGAAATGGCCCACCGGCCACGCCTGGCGCACCAAGCCGGAAGTGCCGCGCGGCCCCTTATTTCTCCAGGGAGACCATGGTCCGGTCGCCTATCGGAATGTCCGGGTCCGGATTCCAGAACTTCCGTGATGAACCGTCAACTTGGACGGTTATTTGTCTTCCGCCTCCAAACCGAGAGCCCAGCCAACGGACTCTCCATCGCCCGCACATTCTGGACGAACGCGGTCAACACACCTACAATGCGTGAGTAGCCATCTTGCACCAACCCCCATGAAATCCATGTCTCTCGTCAAACTGGCCCCTTCGATTTTATCGGCCGATTTCTCACAGCTCGGGGAGCAAGTCGAAGCGGCGCTTACGGCGGGTGCTCAATACGTGCATATCGATGTGATGGACGGCCACTTTGTCCCGAACATCACCATCGGCCCCCTGGTCGTCCGCTCACTTCGCCCACTTGCAGATAAGTACGGAGCCACTCTGGATGTGCATTTGATGATCGAGAACGCCGACCATTACGTCGATAATTTCGCCCAGGCGGGCGCCCATATCCTGACCGTCCACGTCGAAGCCTGCCCTCACTTGAGTCGCACCGTACAGATAATTCGCGAAGCGGGGGCCCGGCCAGGAGTCACTCTCAATCCGGCCACGCCGCTGGTGACCCTGGAAGAGATTTTGCCAGAGGTCGACCTGGTACTGGTCATGTCGGTCAATCCGGGCTTTGGTGGCCAGACTTATCTTGCCAGCAGCACGAACAAAATCCGCCGCCTGCGCGGAATGCTCGATGCCATTGGCTCATCCGCCGATCTGGAAGTGGATGGGGGCATCACCGCCAAGAACGCGGCGGAAGTCGCCGCCGCCGGGGCGAATGTTCTGGTCGCCGGAAGTGCCGTTTTTGGCGGTCCCCGTTCGATCGCGGAAAACGTCGTTTCCCTGCGCAAAGCAATCGATGCAACGGAATGCATCTAGTCTACTGTTTCCGACCGTGTGTCCCCTTTTTTTGAGTTGCCATGAGCTCTCCCCGTATTTTGTCCACTGCCGAAACCTTGGGAAATCTGCTCGACGAGCGAATTCTCATGCTCGATGGGGCGACCGGCACCCAAATTCAAGCTTTGCAACTTGACGAGGCCGCGGTTCGCGGCTCACGGTTTGCCAACCATGCTCATGACCTGAAAAACTTTGCCGATATTCTTTGTCTGACCCGACCGGATGATATAGTCCAGATCCACCGCGAGTATCTGGCGGCTGGAGCCGACATCATCGAGACGAACACCTTTGGTGCAAGCCCGATCGGTATGGTGGAATTTGATCTGGCTCCAGAACTGGTTGCCGAAATCAACGCGGCCGCGGTTGTCTGCGCGCGTCAAGCCTGCGAGGAATTCAACCAGCGCACACCCGATCGGCCTCGTTTCGTCGCTGGCTCGATCGGTCCCACCACCAAGCAGATGGCCATCAGCACCCAGGTCGACGATCCCAGTTTCCGGCCGGTCACCTTCGACGAGATGGTCGAGTCGTACACTGCTCAGACTCGCGCTTTGATGGAGGCGGGTGTGGATATCTTGCTGGTGGAAACGGTCATCGACACCCTCAACCTCAAGGCCTGCCTGTTTGCCATTGGCCGTTACTTCGAAGAGCAATCCCATCGGGTTCCGGTGATGGTTTCCGCCACATTCAACGAAGGAGGCGCAACCTTTGTCTCCGGTCAGGTGGTTGAAGCGTTCTGGCATGCTATTTCGCATTTTCCCCTGCTGTCGGTTGGCATGAATTGCGCGCTGGGCCCCGATTCGATGCGTCCCCATTTGGAAACTTTGCAACGGATCGCCACAACCCGAATCAGTTGTCATCCCAACGCGGGTCTGCCTAACGAAATGGGGCAGTACGATCTGAGCCCCGCCGAGATGGCCCAGTTCATGGGCGAATTCGCCGATGCGGGCTGGCTGAACATCGTGGGAGGGTGCTGTGGCACGACGCCCGACCACATCCGTGCCATCGCCGAACGCGTGCAAAAAATACGACCTCACCGGCCCTCCGCTTCCGACCACCTGTTGCATCTGAGTGGCACTCAGCCTCTCACACTCCGTCCCGAGCATAATCTGCTGATGATCGGTGAGCGTACCAATGTGGCCGGCTCGCGAAAATTCGCCAGGCTGATCCAAGAAGAAAAGCACGAGGAAGCGATCGAAATTGCACACAGCCAGATCGTGGGTGGAGCCAACGTGATTGACATCAACATGGACGAAGGCATGCTCGACAGCGAACTGGAGATGGTCCGCTTCCTGCGGTTGATAGCTGGCGAAACGGTGATCGCGGCCGTGCCGGTAATGATTGACAGTAGCAAATGGTCAGTACTGGAAGCGGGACTCCAATCAACGCAAGGGAAGCCGATCGTCAACTCGATCAGTCTCAAGGATGGCGAGGCGGAATTTCTGCGGCGGGCCCGACTTTGCCGTCACTATGGGGCGGCCGTTATCGTGATGGCCTTCGACGAACAAGGCCAGGCCGCCGAAACCACGGACAAGGTGAAAATTTGCCAGCGGGCGTACCGCCTGCTCACCGAACAGATCGGCTTTCCAGCCGAGGATATCATCTTCGACCCCAACATCCTCACCGTGGCCACCGGAATCGAAGAACATGACAACTACGCCGTCAATTTTATCGAGGCGACACGGCGACTGAAAAAACTTTGCCCGGGCGTCCACGTTTCCGGGGGGGTCTCGAACATCTCCTTCTCGTTCCGAGGCAACAACGTGGTCCGCGAGGCGATGCACGCGGTCTTTCTCTACCATGCCGTGCAGGCGGGGCTCGATATGGGCATTGTCAACGCAGGCCAGTTGGCGGTCTACGAGGAGATCGACCCCGAGTTGAAAC